>NZ_JAYMZS010000118.1:0-27129 GCF_035828755.1 Amycolatopsis sp. H20-H5
CGCGACGCGTCGAGAGCCCGAGCGCGGCTGACATCTTGCACCTGCACCAGCGGGAGCTCGAGATCGGCCATTACGAGCGCCGGGCAGTGTTGCTCATCTACCGGTGGGCGGGGATCCTGGCCTTCGGCGCGGTCTCGGTGACGCTGTTCGACGGCGGCGCGGTGTACTGGATAGTCGGTCTCGCCCTGCTGCTCGCGGTCGGCGTTTCGGTCATCCCTAGACTGAGGTCACGCAATCAGGGAGTGCCGAGATGAGTGACACCGACACCGGTGCCGGCGAGAACACTGTGGAACCGGACATCGAGCAGGCCACCGCGCCCGCCGTCGAGCCGGAGAACCCGCACGCCAAATCCGTGCTGACGCTCGCCGCGGCGATGCAGAAGGCCACGTTGCTGGTCGTGCCGCCGGTGGTGGTCGCCGCCGCTGTGGTCTTCCTGATCGTGCAGGGCACGCCGGGGCTCGTCGGCGCGCTGGTCGGCGGGGTGCTCGGGCTGCTGTCGTCGCTGGCGACCATCGGCATGATGAAGTTCAGCGCCGGGCTCGACCCGATGTTCGTCATGGCGATCGCGCTTGGTGGCTACTTCTTCAAGATCCTGGTGCTCTTCGGCGCGCTGACGCTGCTCAAGGGGGCGACCTGGGTGACGACGTTGAGCCTCGGCCTCAGCCTGCTCGCGGTGATCCTCGCGGCCGCCGCGATGGACGTCCGCGCGTTCAAGCTGACCAAGATCCCGACGATCATCACCAGCTAGTCCCAGCGGCGCGGGACCTAGGTCCCGTGCCTGGTCAGGACCTAGGTCCTCGGCCATTCGGCTGGTTAGGAGTACGCCCGTACGGCGCGGTGGTACCCCCTGGTATCGTCCGCATCGTGGGCGGCGGCCTTGGCCGCTAGCTCCCACGACGAACCCCGATCAGCAGCGTCGCGACCGAGTTGGCTCGTTGACATTCCCGCTGGTAGGCCATCGTCTCCCGGGAGCCTTCTGCTGAGAACTCACTGTGTGCGGAACGTGAACATCGGTTCACCACACAGTGGGGTAGCCGCCTCAGACTGCCTGATACGTATCGGGTACGTTAAGTCCAGATCGTGACGATTCCCCCGGCGGAGTGAACGCCGGCCGGGAGAACCGGAAGGAGCCCAGTTGGGCGCGCTGGTACTGGCCGAGGGTCCGACTTTTAAGCCCCCCGGCACCGAAGCTTTTGTCCTGCCGCCGATCTTCGGATCCGGCACTTGGGGCGTCACCAAGCCGATGCTGCTCGTCGTGCTGTCGGTGGTCATCATTCTCGCCTACTTCGTGATCTCGACGCGCAAGCTGAAGATCATCCCTGGCAAGAATCAGTTCTTCGCCGAGTCACTCTACGACTTCGGCCGCAACAACATCGCCCGCGAGCAGATCGGCTCGAAGGACTTCAAGCCCTTCATCCCGTTGATCACCGCGTTGTTCACCTTCGTACTGGTGAACAACCTCTTCGGAATCATCCCGGTCATCCAGTTCCCGACCATGGCGCGCTTCGGCTTCCCGGTCGCGTTGTCGGTGCTGGTGGTCTACCCCGTGTACCACTACGTCGGCATCAAGCGGCACGGGCTGGGGCACTACCTGAAGAAGGAACTGGCACCGCCGGGTGTGCCCGGATTCGTGCTTCCGCTGTTCGTGCCGATCGAGTTCGCGCAGAAGTTCTTCCTGGCCCCGCTCACGCTGGCCATCCGAGTCTTCGCGGCGATGTTCGCCGGCCACCTGATCATCATCGTGTTCACCCTGGGCGGCAGCTTCATGTTGTCCGAGGCGAGCGCCGCGCTGAAGCCGGTTTCGGCCGTGGCATGGATCTTCGCCATCGCCATGACTTTCCTCGAGGCCTTCATCCAGGTGCTGCAGGCCTACATCTTCGCGACCTTGGCCGCGAGTTACATCGGCGCCGCACTGGCGTCGGAGCACTGAGTACAACAAAGCCCCCGATCCGCGTACCTGCGGACCGAGTTGGAAGGAAATGCAAGTGACCACAGAGGTTCTCGCGCAGACTGCCGCCAGCATCAACCCGGGTCTCGCGGCCATTGGTTACGGTCTCGGCGCCATCGGCCCCGGTATCGGTGTCGGCCTGATCTTCGCCGCCGTCATCAACGGCACCGCGCGTCAGCCGGAGGCCCAGGGCAAGCTGATGAACATCGGCTTCACCACCTTCGTGCTTACCGAGGTCCTCGCGCTGATCGGTATCGTCATTTACTTCATCGCCTCCGCCTGAGTCACCCGCTCATCGCTTAAGGAGACGTTGTGCTGAAGACCGAACTGGTGGTGGCCTCAGAAACGCCGCTGCCGATCGTGCCGGAGGTTCCTGAGCTGATCCTCGGCTTGGTCGCCTTCATCATTCTGCTGCTTGTCCTCAAGAAGTACGTGGTCCCGCGTTTCGAGACCGCTTACGAGGAGCGTGCCGCCAAGATCGAAGGCGGCATCGAGAAGGCCGAAAAGGCGCAGGCCGAGGCCGAAGAGAACCTGGCGGAGTACAAGGCGCAGCTGGCCGAAGCTCGGTCGGAAGCGGCGAAAATCCGTGACGACGCCCGGCTCGAAGCCGAGCAGATCAAGGCGGAGCTCCGCGCCGAGGCCGAGGCGGACCAGCGTCGCATCGTCGCTCAGGGTGAAGCTCAGCTGCAGGCGCAGAAGGCACAGATCGTCGCCGAGCTGCGCGCCGAGATGGGCCGCAACGCCGTCGAGCTGGCCGGCCGCATCGTCGGCGAGTCGCTCGAGGACGAGGCGCGCCGCCGCGGCACCGTGGACCGGTTCCTCGCGGAGCTCGAGTCCGCCGGTGCCTCCAACGGAGCGGGGAAGTAGAACCAGATGACGCTGCATGCTGCGAGCCGTGAAGCGCTCGACCTCGCCGAGAACACGCTCGGCGAGGTTCTGGCCGCCGCGGGCACAGACCCGGCGACGGTCGGCGACGAGCTGCTCTCGGTCGTCGACCTGCTCGACTCCGAGATCGGCCTGCGCCGTTCCGTCAGTGACGGTTCGGCCGCCCCCGAGGCCCGCCAGGGCCTGGTCCGCGGGCTGCTCGCGGGCAAGGTCTCGGAACCGACCCTGCAGGTGCTCGACACCGTGGCAGGCAGCCGCTGGTCCAGCCCCCGCCAGCTGGTCGACGGGCTCGAATCGCTCGGCCGCTCGGCGCTGCTGACCAGTGCCGAGAAGACGGGCAACCTCGACCTCATCGAGGACCAGCTGTTCCGGGTCGCCCGGATCGTGGCGGGCTCGCCCGACCTCGAGCGGGCGATGTCCGACCTGACGGCTCCGGCCGAGGCCAAGCGCAACCTGGTCCGTGGCCTGTTCGCCGACAAGGTGGACGTGGTCACCAAGACGCTGGTCGAGCAGGCCGTACTGCGTGCCAAGGGGCGCGGGGTCGGCAAGGGGCTCGACGAGCTGGTCCGCCTGGCCGCGGAGCGCCGCCGGCGTTCGGTCGCGTACGTGACCAGCGCCAGCGAGCTGTCCGACGAGCAGAAGACCCAGCTCGGCGCCAAGCTGACCGGCCTCTACGAGCGGCCGATCGCGCTGCACGTCGAGGTTGACCCGAAGCTCGGCGGCGGACTTGTCGTCCGCGTCGGCGACGAGGTCATCGACGGCAGCACGGCGGGCCGACTGGACGCCCTGCGCCGCAGGCTGGCCGGCTGAGACCCGTGCCAACCACACAGACTTTGCACACTGGCAAGAACGAAGCGAGAGCGGGAACGACATGGCGGAGCTGACGATCTCCTCGGACGAGATCCGCAGTGCGATCGAGAACTACGTCTCGAGTTACGCCCCGGACGTAAGCCGGGAAGAGGTCGGTGTCGTCATCGACGCCGGAGACGGTATCGCCCACGTCGAGGGCCTTCCCTCGACCATGGCCAACGAGCTGCTCGAGTTCCCCGGCGGGGTCCTCGGCGTGGCACTGAACCTGGACGCGCGCTCCATCGGTTGCGCCATCCTCGGTGACTCGGAATCGGTCGTCGAAGGCCAGCAGGTCAAGCGCACCGGACAGGTGCTGTCGGTGCCGGTCGGCGAGGGTTACCTCGGCCGCGTCGTCGATCCGCTCGGCAAGCCGCTCGACGGTCTCGGTGACATCGAAACCGAAGAGCGTCGCCCGCTGGAGGTCAAGGCCGCTTCGGTGGTCGAGCGCCAGCCGGTGAAGGAGCCGCTGCAGACCGGCATCACCGCGATCGACTCGATGACCCCGATCGGCCGCGGCCAGCGTCAGCTGATCATCGGCGACCGCAAGACCGGCAAGACCGCGGTCTGCGTCGACACGATCATCAACCAGAAGGCCAACTGGGAGACCGGCGACCCGAAGAAGCAGGTTCGCTGCATCTACGTCGCTGTCGGCCAGAAGGGCTCGACCATCGCGGCCGTCAAGAAGTCCCTCGAGGACGCCGGCGCGCTGGAGTACACGACCATCGTCGCGGCCCCCGCGTCGGACTCGGCGGGCTTCAAGTGGATCGCGCCGTACACCGGCTCGGCCATCGGCCAGCACTGGATGTACCAGGGCAAGCACGTCCTCATCGTGTTCGACGACCTGACCAAGCAGGCCGACGCGTACCGCGCGCTGTCGCTGTTGCTGCGTCGCCCGCCGGGCCGCGAAGCCTTCCCCGGCGACGTCTTCTACTTGCACTCCCGTCTCCTCGAGCGGTGTGCCAAGCTCTCGGACGAGCTGGGCGCGGGCTCGCTGACCGGTCTCCCGGTCATCGAGACCAAGGCCAACGACGTGTCGGCGTACATCCCGACCAACGTCATCTCGATCACCGACGGGCAGTGCTTCTTCCAGTCGGACCTGTTCAACTCGGGCCAGCGGCCCGCGGTCGACGTCACCATCTCGGTCTCCCGGGTCGGTGGTTCGGCGCAGGTCAGGGCGATGCGCTCGGTGTCCGGTTCGCTCCGGATCGACCTGTCGCAGTACGAGGAGCTGAAGGCGTTCTCGGCCTTCGCCTCGGACCTCGACGCGGCGTCCAAGGCGCAGCTGGACCGTGGTGTCCGCCTGTACGAGGTGCTCAAGCAGCCGCAGTACTCCCCGATCCCGGTCGAGGAGCAGGTCTGCACGGTGTTCCTGGGCACGAAGGGCCACTTCGACACGGTCCCGACCGAGGACACCCGCCGCTTCAACCACGAGTTCCTCGACTCGGCCCGGCGTAAGCACCCGGAGCTGCTCAAGGAGATCCGCGAGTCGGGTCAGTTCTCCGACGACTCCCGCGACGCGCTGGTCGCGGCCGTGAACGAGTTCAAGAAGGAGTTCACCGCCACCGACGGCAGCAGCGTCACCGGGGCCGACGCGGACGCGATGGCCGCCGACAAGGTCGGGCAGGAGACCGTCAAGGTCAACAAGCCCGCCCCCAAGAAGTGAGCTGGTAGCTCATGGCCGCACAACTCCGCGAACTCCGGTCGCGCATCAAGGCGACCAAGTCGATCGGCAAGATCACCAAGGCGATGGAGCTCATCGCCACCTCGCGCATCACCAAGGCGCGGGCGAAGGTGGCCGCGTCCCGGCCGTACTCGGACGAGATCACGAAGGTGCTCTCGGCCCTGGCCGGTGCCGCGTCCACTTTGGACCACCCGCTGCTCACCGAGCGGCCCGACGCGAAGCGCGTCGCGGTCCTCGTGGTGACCAGTGACAAGGGTCAGTGCGGTGGCTACAACTCCAACGTGCTGCGGGCGACCGAAGAGTTGCTCTCCCTCCTGCGCTCGCAGGGCAAGGAGCCGCAGGTCTACCTGATCGGCAACAAGGGCCTGAGCTACTTCCGGTTCCGTAACCGCGACATCGTCGAAAGCTGGACGGGCTTCTCCGACCAGCCTGGCTACGTCAACGCGGTCACGGCCGGGGAGGCGCTGGTCCAGTCCTTCTTGTCCGGTGCGGATGACGAAGCGGGCAACAGCGACGGTGTGCTCGGCGTCGACGAGATCCATGTCGTCTACACCGAGTTCGTCTCGATGCTGACCCAGAAGCCGGTCGCCAAGCGCGTCGCGCCGCTGGAAGTCGAGTACTCGGACGGTGAGGAAGAGGCGCCCACCGGGCTGCTTCCGGCCTACGAGTTCGAGCCGACCGCGGACAAGCTGCTGGCCGCCCTGCTGCCGAAGTACATCAACACGCGGATCTACGCGGCGTTGCTGGAGTCGGCGGCTTCCGAACTGGCAGCCCGCCGTACCGCGATGAAGGCGGCGTCGGACAACGCGAACGACCTGGTCAACGCGCTCAGCCGCGAGGCCAACCAGGCGCGTCAGTCCCAGATCACCCAGGAGATCAGCGAAATCGTCGGTGGCGCCAACGCGCTGACCGCAGCGGCTGGAGACGAGTGATGGGTGACTTCACCTGTTTCTGTGCCACCAGGCGCGCTCTGGCCGAAGGCCTCGCATTTGCGGAGCCGGGCCGGAGGTCCGTCTACGCAAATGCGATCGCGCGCCCGAATCAACACGGAAGTGATGACTAGCGATGACCAGTACTGAAACCCCCCGTGCCAAGGGGCGCATCGTCTCGGTGACCGGACCGGTCGTCGACGTCGAATTCCCGCGCGGTTCCGTGCCCGCCCAGTTCAACGCGCTCAAGGTCGAGATCGAGTTCGAGCAGCTGCGCAAGACCGTCACCCTCGAGGTCGCCAGCCACCTCGGCGACAACCTGGTGCGCACCATTTCGCTCCAGCCGCAGGACGGCCTGGTTCGTGGCGCCCCCGTCACCGACACCGGCGGCCCCATCACGGTGCCGGTCGGCGACAAGGTCAAGGGCCACGTCTACAACGCGCTGGGCGAGTGCCTCGACGTCCCCGGTTACGGTGACGACCTCGAGCGCTGGGGCATCCACCGCAACCCGCCGCCCTTCGACCAGCTCGAGGGCAAGATCGAGATGCTGGAGACCGGCCTCAAGGTCGTCGACCTGCTCACCCCGTACGTCCGCGGTGGCAAGATCGGCCTGTTCGGCGGTGCCGGTGTCGGCAAGACGGTGCTCATCAAGGAGATGATCACCCGTGTCGCCAAGAACTTCGGTGGCACCTCGGTGTTCGCCGGTGTCGGCGAGCGCACCCGTGAGGGCAACGACCTCTTCCTCGAGATGAGCGAGGACGGCGTCATCAACGACACCGCCCTCGTCTTCGGCCAGATGGATGAGCCGCCGGGCACGCGTATGCGGGTCGCGCTGTCCGCACTCACCATGGCGGAGTACTTCCGCGATGTGCAGAACCAGGACGTGCTGCTGTTCATCGACAACATCTTCCGGTTCACCCAGGCCGGTTCCGAGGTGTCGACCCTGCTGGGCCGGATGCCTTCGGCCGTGGGTTACCAGCCGACGCTGGCGGACGAGATGGGTGTGCTCCAGGAGCGCATCACCTCGACCCGGGGTAGCTCGATCACCTCGATGCAGGCCGTCTACGTGCCCGCGGACGACTACACCGACCCCGCGCCGGCAGCCACCTTCGCCCACCTGGACGCCACCACCGAGCTTTCGCGTGGTGTCTTCCAGAAGGGTATTTTCCCGGCTGTCGACCCGCTGTCGTCGTCGTCGACGATCCTCGACCCGGCGATCGTCGGCGAGGAGCACTACCGCGTCGCGTCCGAGGTCATCCGGATCCTGCAGAAGTACAAGGAGCTGCAGGACATCATCGCGATCCTCGGCATGGACGAGCTTTCCGAAGAGGACAAGCTCACCGTGAACCGGGCGCGCCGGATCGAGCGTTTCCTCTCGCAGAACATGCTGGTCGCGGAGCAGTTCACCGGTCAGCCGGGCTCCACCGTGCCGCTGTCCGAGACGATCGAGTCGTTCGACAAGATCGCCAAGGGCGACTTCGACCGCTACCCGGAGCAGGCGTTCCTGGGTATCGGTGGCCTCGACGACCTCGAGAAGAAGTACAAGGAAATCACCAAGAAGTGATCTCTGCGGAGCGGCGGGGCTGGTGTCTAAAGTGGACTCTGGTCCCGTCGTTCTCATAGTCGGACCAAGACCTATTACACTCGGTGCTAACCCCCGAGTTGGAGGAGAGCTACGTGGCTGAGATCTCTGTCGAGCTGGTAGCCGTCGAGCGCCGTCTCTGGTCGGGAACTGCGACTTTCGTGGTGGCCCAGACCACCGAGGGTGAGATCGGCATCATGCCCGGCCACGAACCGGTACTCGGTCAGCTGGTCGAGGGTGGCGTCGTCAAGGTGACCACTACGGACGGTGAGACGGTCTGCGCCGCCGTACATGGCGGTTTCCTGTCGGTCACCGGCACGGGCGTCAGCATCCTCGCGGAGAGCGCAGAGCTTTCGGACGAGATCGACGTCGACGCCGCCAAGGCGGCACTGACAGCCGACGACGACGCAGAGCGGACCAGGGCAACAGCCCAGTTGCGCGCGGCCGGTCAGTCGGTCTGACCGAGCGACGGGCAGGAGCCGAACCGTGGAAATCACCGTGGTTGTTCTCGGGCTCCTGATCGTGCTCGCCGCCGTGGCCGCTTGGTACACCCTGCGCTGGGTCCGGATGCGCCGTGGTGGCGGCGTGAGCGTCGCGCTGCGGTGGCGTCCGGACAGCGCGCGGTCCAGCTGGCATCTCGGGCTGGGCCGCTACGAGGGTGACCAGTTCGTCTGGTTCCGGGTGTGGAGTCTCCGCACGGGGCCGGACAGGGTCTTCCAGCGCGGCAGCCTGGAGATCGCCGACCGCCGGGACCCCTCCGGCACCGAGGCCTACGCCGTCCCCGAAGGCGCCGTCGTCCTGCGCTGTGAGTCCGCCACGCAGGAGGCCATCGAGATCGCGATGGGCCCCGGAGCCCTGACGGGCTTCCTTTCCTGGCTCGAGTCGGCCCCTCCCGGCCACCGCATGCGCCGCGCCAGCTGACCCGTCTCAAGACGAGACAGCCGGTGAGCGGCTGAGCGGCTAGCCTGACGCTCGAGTGTGATGAGTGGAAGGCAGCGCCAGATGATCTTCATCGTCGTCAAGTTCGCCGTGAAGCCGGAGCACGTGGACGGGTGGCTCGACCTCGTCTCGGACTTCACCGCCTCGACTCGCGGCGAGGAGGGCAACCTCTTCTTCGAGTGGTCGCGCAGCGTCGACGACCCGCACGAGTTCGTCCTGGTCGAGGGCTTCCGTGACGGCGACGCGGGCGGAGCGCACGTCAACTCCGACCACTTCAAGCAGGGCCTGGCCACCATGCGCGGGGCCATCTCGGCCACGCCGAAGATCATCAGCCACAACCTGCCGGACGTCGACGGCTGGGGCCCGATGGGCGAGCTCCAGGTCGACTGACCCACGCTCCCCCTCCGCGACTCGTCGACGGGTTGTGGTCTCTTGCGTGCGAGACACCACGACTCGTCGACGAGTTGCGGGCTAGGCGTCGCCGCCGGGCTTCCAGAGGATGTCGCCGTCGGGGTTGGCCAGGCGGCCGAGGATGAACAGCAGGTCCGAAAGCCGGTTGAGGTACTTCACGGCGAGTGCGTTCGTGCGCTCCGGGTCGTCCTCCACCAGTGCCCAGCCGCTGCGCTCGGCGCGCCGGGAGACCGTGCGCGCCTGGTGCAGGAAGGCCGCGCCGGGGGTGCCGCCGGGCAGGATGAACGAGTTCAGCTTGGGCAGCCGCTCGTTGAACTCGTCGCACCAGCCTTCGAGCCGCTCGATGTAGGGCTCGGTGATGCGCAGCGGCGGATACGGCGGGTTCTCCACCACGGGCGCGCAGAGGTCCGCCCCGACGTCGAACAGGTCGTTCTGGATCGACTGCAGAACCGTCGCGATCTCGGCGTCGAGGGCGCCCATCGTGATCGCCAGCCCGAGCACGGAGTTGGCCTCGTCCACGTCGGCGTAAGCCGCGAGCCGCGCGGACGTCTTGGGCACGCGTGACCCGTCGCCGAGCGCGGTGGTGCCGGTGTCCCCGACCTTGGTGTAGACGCGATTGATGCGAACGACCATGAACCCACCATAGCTGCCCCGCCCAGTGCCAAAACTGGGCGAGAGGGCATGATTGGCGCCCATGAGCGAGCACTTCGACGTGCATGGCGGGGCACGGCTGGTCGGCGAGGTCGACGTGGTCGGAGCCAAGAACAGCGTGCTCAAACTGATGGCCGCGGCCTTGCTGGCCGAGGGCACCACCACGATCACGAACTGCCCGCAGATCCTCGACGTCCCCCTGATGGCGGACGTCCTGCGCAGCGTCGGCTGCGAGGTCGTCCTCGACGGCGGCACGGTCACGATCACCACCCCGGCCGAGCTTTCGTACCGTGCGGATTCGCCCGCGATGGGCAAGCTGCGGGCCTCGGTCTGCGTGCTGGGACCGCTGGTCGGCAGGCTACGCAAGGCCGTCGTCGCGCTGCCCGGCGGCGATGCCATCGGCCAGCGCCCGCTGGACATGCACCAGAGCGGCCTGCGCAAGCTGGGCGCGACCACCACGATCGAGCACGGCTGTGTCGTGGCCGACGCAGAGACGCTCATCGGCGCGCAGGTGTGGCTGGACTTCCCGAGCGTCGGCGCGACCGAGAACATCCTGATGGCCGCCGTGCTGGCCGAGGGCACCACGGTCATCGACAACGCCGCCCGCGAGCCCGAGATCGTCGACATCTGCACGATGCTCATCGAGATGGGCGCCAAGATCGAAGGCGCCGGGACCTCGACGCTGACCGTGCACGGCGTCGAGAAGCTGAACCCCACCGAGCATCGCGTGATCGGCGACCGGATCGTGGGCGCGACCTGGGCGTTCGCCGCGGTGATGACGCGAGGCGACCTGACGGTCACCGGGGTCAACCCGCACAACCTCGACCTGGTCCTCGACAAGCTGCGCCTGGCGGGCGCCGAGGTCACCATCTTCGACGACAAGGGTTTCCGCGTCGTGCAGGCCGAGCGGCCGAAGGCGGTCGACTGGGTGACCCTGCCCTATCCGGGGTTCGCCACCGACCTGCAGCCGTTCGCGATCGCGCTGTCCGCGATCTCCGAGGGCACCGCGATGATCACCGAAAACCTCTACGAGGCCCGGTTCCGCTTCATCGAGGAGATCATCCGGCTCTCCGGCGACGCCCGCACCGACGGCCACCACGCCGTCGTCCGCGGCATCGAGCAGCTCTCCAGCGCGCCGGTCTGGGCCTCCGACATCCGCGCGGGCGCCGGACTCGTGCTGGCGGGTCTCTGCGCGGACAGCGTCACCGAGGTCTGGGACGTCTTCCACATCGACCGCGGCTACCCGCACTTCGTCGAGAACCTGAACCGCCTCGGCGCCCGCATCGAGCGCGTCGCAGGTGAGCCCGAGCGCGCCTGATTCAGTTGCCCCTGAAGGCCACCATCACGGCGTTTTACGCCGTCAGGAACTTAAGAAGCTAACCGTGGCTGTCGCGAGACTCTTTTTTACCTGGTCAACCGGTTAGTGAGTCATGATCGCCGGGTTTCGCCGTGGCCTGGCCGCGCTTGTCCGCCCAGAAGTCTCTGAAGGCCACCATGAGGGCGTCTAAGTCCCTCATGGTGGCCTTCAGGGGCAGTCAAACCTCGCGGGCGTCGAGGGCCCGGAGGGACATCTCGACGAGGTCGGCGAAGTAGCTCGGCTCCAGGGGCGCGTGGCGGACGTTGACGCGCCAGTAGATCGGCGCGGCCAGGAAGTCCATCGCCAGTTCCAGGTTGATGTCCGGCGACAGTTCGCCGCGAGCGATCGCGCGCTTCAGCATCACCTCGGCACGGGCCCGGCGCGGCCCGCCGATCATGTCGCGCACCGCGATGCCGATACCGGGCGTGCGGGCGATTTCGGCGACCATGTCCGGCAGGATCCGTGAGAAGCGCGGATGCCCCAGCCAGTCGTGGACCGCCTTGAGCGTCGCTTCGAGGTCGCCCCGGAGCGAGCCGGTGTCCTCGACCTCCGCCAGCGCCACGCTGAAGTCGCTGATGACCGCGAGCACCATCTCCTGCTTGGACGGCCAGCGCCGGTAGAGCGCGCTCTTGCCCACTCCCGCGCGTTTGGCGACCGCTTCCATCGACAGCCTGCCGTAGCCCTGTGTCGCCAGTTCGTCGAGCACGGCCTCGGTGATGGCGGCGGTGAGTTCCGGCTGGAGGACGGCGGCGCCGGTCGGTGCACGGCGGGCTCGGTCGGTCATGGGGGTCAGTGTAGCGACTGGACGATACGGTGCCGTCCCGTGTACGTTATGGATGGGACGGTACCGTATCGTCCGAACGAAATTCGGGAGTCTCGCATGACAGATCACCAGGCCGACGCAGTCGTCACTCGGGCGATGGAGTTCCTGCTCGCCCACGACATGGCCGGTTTCGCCGGGCTGTGGGCCACCGGGGGCACGATTGAGTTCCCCTTCGCGCAGCCGGGCTACCCGCAGCGGATCGAAGGCCGTGACGCGGTCCGTGCCTACCTCCGCGACTACACCGACCACGTCGACGTCCGCGCCATCACCTCGAAGCTGGTGCACGAGACCACCGAGCCGGGGGTGGTCATCGTCGAGTTCGAGGTCGACGGGGTCACGGTCGCCACCGGGCGGCCGTACGTGATGCGCTACATCTCGGTCATCACCGTGCGGGACGGCGAGATCCACGGTTACCGCGACTACTGGAGCCCGCTCGCCGCGGCCGAGGCCATGGGCAGCGCGGACACGCTGCTGTCGGCGTTTTCGGGGGCCGGTGATGAATGACGCGGTCCTGGTCATCGGCTCCACCGGCACCACCGGCAGCCGCGTGACCACGTTCCTGCGGGAACGCGGGGTCCGGGTCCGCGAGGCGACACGGAAGCCCGTCGGCCCGGATCAGGTCCGGTTCGACTGGGCGGACACCTCGACGCACGCCGAGGCGCTGCGCGGGGTCGATCGGATCTACCTCGTGGGACCGATCGGCGTCGCCGAGCCCGTGCCGCTCGTGGAGCCGTTCCTGGCGGGTGCGCCGGACGTCCGCCGGGTCGTGCTGCTCAGTTCCTCTGCGGTGCCGGAGGGCGCGCCGGGGATGGGTGAGCTCGCCAGCCTGGTCCGCACGCGGGTGCCCGAGTGGGCGGTGCTGCGGCCGTCCTGGTTCATGCAGAACTTCGCCGGGGAACACCCGGTGGCCCAGGGGATTCGTGACCGCGGCGAGATCGTCACGGCCACGGGTGACGGCCGGGTCGCCTTCGTCGACGCGGCCGACATCGCCGCTGTCGCCGGGCACGCGCTGATCGACGCCGTGCCGCACAACACCGCGCACGTCATCACCGGCCCGGACGCGCTCAGCTACGCGGAGGCCGCGGCGATCATCGGCGAGGCTTCGGGGCTGGACGTCGTCCATCGCCCGGTCGAGGTGTCCGAGTTCATCGAATTGCTGGTGCGCAACGGTATTCCCGCGGATTTCGCGGACATGCTCGCCGGGCTCGACGAAGACATCCGTGGCGGCGCGGAAAACCGGGTCACCGACACCGTCGGGCGGGTCACCGGATCGCCCGCCCGCAGCTTTGCCGAGTTCGTCAAAACCCATTTCTGAGGAGATCGATGTGAAGCAGCTCCTGTTCCCCGAAGACGTCCAGTTCTGGTACGAGACCCTGCGCCTGTTCGGCCACACCTCCTATGGGGGTTCGGAGTTCGGCGAAATCCTGTCGACGTCGGAAAAGATCACCGTCGGCGACTACGACAGCTGGCACGACGCCTGGCTCGCGACGGCCGAGCGGGTCGCCGCCGAGGCCGCGCGCAGTCTCGAGGCTGGGCACGAGGTGAGTGCCCGAGACGGTTACCTCCGCGCCGCGACCTACTACCGCTCCGCCGAGTTCTTCCTGCACGGCAACCCTGACGACCCGCGCGTCGAGTACGCCTACACCCGCAATGTCGAGTGTTTCCACGCCGCGGCCGCGTTGTACACCCCGGCCATCGAATCGGTCGAAATCCCTTACGAGGGAACAGTTCTGCGCGGGTACTTCTATCGCGCGGCGGGGGAGGGCCCGAAGCCGACGATGGTCATGCACAACGGTTTCGACGGCAGCGCCGAGGAAATGCACTTCTTCGGCGCACTCGCCGGGCAGGAACGCGGCTATCACGTCCTGACCTTCGACGGTCCCGGCCAGCCCAGCGCGATCCACCGGGAGAAGCTGCCGTTCCGGCCGGATTGGGAGAACGTCGTCGGGCCGGTGCTCGACTTCCTGGCCGGGAACCCGGCGGTGGACCCCGCCAGGATCGCACTGCTGGGCATCAGTCTGGGCGGCATGCTCGCGCCACGGGCGGCGGCCTTCGAACCGAGAATCGCCGCGGTCATCGCCGTCGACGGGGTCTATGACGCCACTGGTTCGTTCGTCTCGGCATTGCCGTTCGGCCGTGAAGAGCTGGAGCGCCGTGCGCGTGCCGAGCACGACGCCGAGTTCGACGCCATCCTCGCCGCCGGACGCGAGGCGAGCCCCGTCCTCCGATGGGCCTGTGACCAGGGCCGTTACGTCATGGGGGCCGCGTCGGATCGCGAATTCCTTGGCAAGTACCTCGACTACCACCTGCGTGACGGCGTGGCCGAACGCATCACCTGCCCCACCCTCGTCTGCTCGGCCGAGGAGGATCTCTTCTTCGCCGGAGACGGGGAGAACCAGGCGGAGCCCGAGGCCCTGTTCGAGCACCTCACCTGCGAAAAGACGTTGATGACGTTCACGGTGGACGAAGGCGCCGACGCGCATTGTCACGTCGGCGCACAGCGCCTCGCGATGTCCCGCATCTACGACTGGCTGGCCGAGGTCCTCCGGTGAGGTGTTCCGGCGCTCAGCTCTCCAGCGCGAGAGCCGCGCCGAAGCCGATCAGCGCGGTTCCGGTGACGCCGTCGAGCGCGCGCCGGACCCGGCGCCGGGAAAGCCAGCCGCGCACCCGGTGCACGAAGAACACGATGACCAGCTGCCACAGCAGTGCCATCACGGCCACGGTGGTCGCGAGCAGCAGTGCGTCGGCCGCGCCCATGGTGGCCGGGTCGAGGAACTGGGGCAGGATCGAAAGGTAGAACACGAGCACTTTGGGATTGGTGAGATTGCAGAGGAATCCCTCGCGCCAGCGCCGGTACCCGCTCGCCTTGGCTCCCCGGATGTCGTCCAGCGCGACGTGGTCGCCGCGCCAGGCCGAGATCAGCGCGCGGATGCCCAGGTAGGCGAGGTACGCCGCGCCCGCCCAGCGCAGCGCGAGGAACAGCGGCTCCGAACGAGCGATGAGCGCGCTCAGCCCGAACGCGGCCGCGACGCCCTGCGCGAGGTTGCCGGAACCGATGCCGATCGAGGCCAAGATCCCGCCACGGGCGCCGCCGCCCAGCGAATTCTTGATCACCACCGCGGTGTCCGGTCCGGGAATCAACAAGACAAGAAGGACAAAAAGCACATAACTGCCGTACAAGCCCCAGGTCATGATTTCACGCTAGGCCGACTACGACTCCAGTGCCAGTGCCGTTCCGAAACCGATCAGCACGGTGCCGGTGACGCCGTCGAGCGTACGGCGGACAGTGTGTCTGACCAGCCAAACGCGGACCCGGTGCACTGAGAACAGCAGTAGCAGCTGCCACACCACACCGACGACCGCGACGGTGTAGGCGAGCAGCAGGGCGTTCCCGGTGGTGGTGACCCCCGGAGTGAGGAACTGGGGGACCACCGAAAGGTAGAGCACGAGGACCTTGGGGTTGGTGATGTTGGACAGGAATCCCTCACGCCACCGGCGTAACCAGCTCATCCGGGCGCGTTTCGCGTCTTCGAGGGCGTCGTAGTTCCCGCGCCACGCGCCGCGGATGGCCTGAAAGCCGAGGTAGCACAGGTATGCGACGCCAAGCCGCTTCACGGCCTGAAACACCGGCTGGGAGCGCGTGATGACCGTGCCGAGCCCGAACGCGACCGCGGTGCACCACCATGCTGTCGTGACCGGGCACCATGGCCAGCACGGCCATCACAGCCGCGAAGCTGCTGTAAACACTCCACGTCCTGCGGCGACGCTAATGCCGGTCATGACTCCCATGCCAGGGCCGCACCGAAACCGATCAACGCGGTCCCGGTCACACCGTCGACAGCGCGGCGCACCTTGCGGCGTTCCAGCACCCCGCGGACCCGGTTGATGAAGAACATCAGCACCAGCAGCCACAGCCCGCCGACCACGGCGACGGTGTAGGCCAGGCCCAGCGCGTCCCAGGTCGTGGTCGTCGCGGGATCGAGGAACTGGGGCAGGATCGACAGGAAGAGCACGAGCACCTTGGGGTTGGTGACGTTGGAGAGGAATCCCTCGCGCCACCGGCGGAACCCGCTGGCCCGGCTGCCCGTGGCGGTCTCGAGCCGTTCGTACTTGCCGCGCCACGCGCCGCGCAGCGCCTGGACGCCGAGGAACGCGAGGTAGGCCGCGCCCAGCCACTTGAGGGTGAGGAACACCGGCTGCGATTTGGCGATGACCACCCCGAGCCCGAGTGCCGCCGCGGTGCCCTGGACGACGTTGCCGGTGAAGATGCCGAAGCTCGCCAGCAGCCCGCCGCGGCTTCCGCCGGCGAGGGCGTTCTTGAGGACCACCATCGTGTCGGGGCCGGGGGCCAGCACGATGAGGACGACGATGATCAGGTAACTGCCGTACGCACTCCAGGTCACGTATCGGCACGTTAGCCGGTACCCGCCGGGAATTCCTCCGGTTATCCGCCGCGTCACACGAGCTCAGCGGGCTCACGCGAAGCCGGATGTTTTCTCGCTGCCACCCCGAACGTGTCCGATTCCACTGGGTGATCGAAGTTACCGGCTAGTACACTCAGCGGGTCGTCCACCGGAGGTGCACTGTGCCCTACCCATCGGATCGTGAACGGGACCGGCCCTGGGTGATGCGCACCTATGCGGGTCACTCCTCGGCCGCCGCGTCGAACGAGCTCTACCGCCGGAACCTCGCGAAGGGACAGACCGGTCTTTCGGTCGCCTTCGACCTGCCGACGCAGACCGGCTACGACCCCGACCACCAGCTGTCCAAGGGTGAGGTCGGCAAGGTCGGCGTGCCGGTCTCGCACATCGGGGACATGCGGCGGCTGTTCGACGGCATCCCGCTCGCCGAGGCCAACACCTCGATGACGATCAACGCGCCCGCCATGTGGCTGCTGGCGCTGTACGTCACCGTCGCGGAGGAGCAGGCGGAGGCTGAAGGCCGTGACGTCGAGGAAGTCCTCGCGAAGCTCACCGGCACCACGCAGAACGACATCATCAAGGAGTACCTGTCCCGCGGGACCTACATTTTCCCGCCGGGGCCGAGCCTGCGGCTGATCACCGACATGATCGCGTGGACCGTGCACCACGTGCCGAAATGGAACCCGATCAACATCTGCAGCTACCACCTGCAGGAAGCCGGTGCGACGCCGACGCAGGAGGTCGCGTACGCGCTGTGCACCGCGATCGCCGTGCTCGACGCCGTCCGCGATTCCGGGCAGGTCGAGCAGGCGGACATGGCCAAGGTGGTCGCGCGGATCTCGTTCTTCGTCAACGCCGGGGTGCGGTTCGTCGAGGAGATGTCCAAGATGCGCGCGTTCACCGCGCTCTGGGACGAGCTCACGTTCGAGCGCTACGGCGTCACGGACGCGAAGGCGCGGCGGCTGCGCTACGGCGTTCAGGTCAACTCGCTCGGCTTGACCGAGGCCCAGCCGGAGAACAACGTCCAGCGCATCGTCCTCGAAATGCTCGCGGTGTCGCTTTCGCGCGGCGCGCGGGCACGGGCGATCCAGCTCCCGGCGTGGAACGAGGCGCTGGGGCTGCCCCGGCCGTGGGACCAGCAGTGGGCGTTGCGGATGCAGCAGGTGCTCGCGTTCGAGACCGATCTGCTGGAGTACGAGGACATTTTCGACGGCTCGCACGTCATCCAGGCCAAGGTCGACGAGATCATGAAGGGCGCGCGCGAGGAGATCGCGCGCGTGCAGGACCTCGGTGGCGCGGTGCCCGCCGTCGAGAGCGGCTACATGAAGTCGCAGCTCGTTTCCTCGCTCGCGGAGCTGCGGCGCGGGATGGAGGACGGCGAGCGGATCCTGGTCGGGGTCAACAAGTTCGAGACGACCGAGCCCAGCCCGTTGCAGGCCGAGGGCGCGAAGGCGATCGAGACCATCGACCCGGCGGTGGAGAAGGAAGCCGTCGCCGCGATCGAGGAGTGGCGTTCGCGGCGCGACAACACCGCGGCCGAGCGGTCGCTGGCCGAGCTGAAGGCCGCCGCCGGGACATCGAAGAACCTGTTCGAGGCCACTGTGGACTGTGCGCGCGCCGGGGTGACCACCGGCGAGTGGTCCGGTGCGCTGCGTGAGGTGTTCGGCGAATACCGGGCCCCGACCGGGGTTTCCGCCTCGCCGACGCCCGGCGAGGGCAACGCCGAGCTGATCCGGGTGCGTGAGCGCGTCAAGGCGACCGGCTCGGAAATCGGCGAACGGTTGCGGATCCTGGTCGGGAAGCCGGGGCTCGACGGGCATTCCAACGGCGCCGAGCAGGTCGCCGTGCGGGCTCGCGACGTCGGGTTCGAGGTCATCTACCAGGGCATCCGGCTCACGCCCGAGCAGATCGTCGCGGCCGCCGTGCAGGAGGGCGTGCACGTCGTCGGGCTCTCGGTGCTGTCCGGCTCGCACCTCGAGGTCGTGCCGCACGTGGTCGACGGGCTGCGCGCCGCGGGCGCCGGGGACATCCCGGTGATCGTCGGCGGCATCATCCCGCCGGACGACGCGAAGCTGCTGACCGACCGCGGTATCGCCCGCGTCTTCACGCCCAAGGACTACGAGCTCACCGACATCATGGACGGCATCGTCACCCTGATCCGCGAGGTACACGGCCTGAAGTGACTGCCCCTGAAGGCCATCCTTGATGGCGTCCCCACGCGACGGCGTCTAACGCCGTCATGGTGGCCTTCAGGGACCATCAGAGCGCGGCGAGGATGTCCTTTGTGGACGTGACGGTCGCGAAGCCGCCGCCGTGCAGGTTGGTCGCGGTGGCTTGGGAGAGCTGCTCGGCGGTGAGGACCGTGCCGTCGGGCCCGGCGAGGTCGAAGGTGTAGGTCGCGTCGAGGGCGAAAGTGACGTCGTAGCCGAGGTTTCCGCCCATCCTGGCCGTCGTTTCGCAACAGAAGTTCGTCTGGATGCCCGCGAGCACGAACTCGGTGATGCCGCGCTTGCGCAGCCACGCGTCCAGGTCGACGTCGCCGAGGAAGGCCGAGTTCACCTTCTTCCCGAACACCAGGTCCGGCCGCGCGCCGTCGAGTTCGGGCTTGAAGTCGTTGCCCGTCTGCCCCGGGCGTAGCGGGGAGTCGGGTTTCACCGAGTCGTGGTGCACCAGGATCACCGGCAGCCGCCGGTCCTGCCACGCGTCGAGCAGTGCCTTCATGTTCGCCTCGGCCGAGGGATTGTTGCGCGGTCCCCAGAACCGCGCTTCGTCGAAACCGCGCTGGACGTCGATGAGCAGGAGTGCTTTGTTCGTCATGTCCAGCAGCCTGCTCGCATTCCGGTCGCGCAGGGGAGTGGCAGATCTGTTCCGATGCGGTACTTTTCTGCCATGCGGGTTATCGGGGTTCTCCTGCTGCCGGGCACCCGGCAGTTCGACCTGGGCGTGATCGGCGAGGTCTGGGCGCAGGACCGGGCCGACAGCGGCATCGGGCCGTTCGAGCTGCGGTTGTGCGGCGCCGGGCGGTCCGCGACCATGCTGCACCCGATCGGCCAGGTCAAGCCCACCCACGGTCTCGCCGGGCTGGCCGGGTGCGATCTTGTGCTGGCCCCAGGCCGTGCCGACCCGCTCGCCGAGGTTCCGGCGTCGGCCGTGCGGGCGTTGCAGCGGTCGCACGCGGCCGGGGCCACCGTCGCCGCGCTGTGTTCGGGTGCGTTCACGCTCGCGGCCGCCGGGCTGCTTGACGGCCGCGCCGCGACGACCCACTGGAGGCTGCTGGACGAGCTCGAACTCGCCGCACCCGCGGCCCGTGTGCACCGCGACGTGCTGTACACCGAGGAGAACGAGGTGCTCACCTCGGCCGGTGTCGTCGGCGGCCTCGATCTCTGCCTGCACCTGGTCCGGCGTGATCACGGGGCCGAGGTGGCGGCCGCCCTCGCGCGACGGCTGGTGATGCCACCCGCGCGCGAGGGCGGGCAACGGCAGTACATCGAAAGCCCGTTGCCCACCAGGCCTTCGCGGGCCGGTATAGCGTCCACAATGGACTGGGCGCTGGCGCGGCTCGGCGAGGAGATCGGGGTCGAGGACCTCGTCGGGCACGCCGGGATGAGCACCCGGACCTTCCACCGGGAGTTCGCCGGCGCCACCGGGAGCACCCCCGGCCGCTGGCTGCGCGGCCAGCGCGTCCGGTACGCGCAACGGCTGCTGGAGGCGACCGAGCTCCCCGTCGAGCGGGTCGCCCGCCGCGCCGGGCTCGGCACTGCGGCGAACCTGCGCCGCAGGCTGCGCGACGAGGTCGGCGTCGGGCCCGATTCCTACCGGCGCACTTTCCGTCAGCGCGATCAGGGGGTTACCGTCGGGGAATGGTCGAGTACGAGCACATCCTCGTGAAGCGGGACGGCGAAACCGTCACCATCACCATGAACCGCGCGGCGCGGCGGAACTCCCTCTCGGAGGACCACCTCGCGGAGCTGCTGGCGGCCGTCCGGGAGGCGTCGGCCACCGACGCGACCGGGATCGTGCTGGCCGGGTCCGGGCCGGTCTTTTCCGCCGGTCACGACTTCGGCGACGTCGCCTCCCGTGACCTCCTGGGCGTGCGCGCACTGCTGAAGCTGTGCACCGAGCTGATGGGCGCTCTCCAGTCGGCGCCGCAGGTGGTCGTGGCCAGGGTGCACGGCCTCGCGACCGCGGCGGGCTGCCAGCTGGTGGCCTCGTGCGACCTCGCGGTCGCGGCCGAGTCCGCCGGATTCGCCCTCCCGGGTGGCAAGGGCGGCTGGTTCTGCCACACCCCGGCGGTGCCGGTGGCGCGCGCGATCGGCCGCAAGCGCCTCATGGAACTCGCACTGACGGGTGACGTGATCGACGCGGCGACCGCCCTCGACTGGGGCTTGATCAACCGAGTGGTCCCCGACGACGCCCTCGACGACGCCGTCGCCGAGCTGCTGGCCAGGGCCACCCGCGGCAGCCGGGCGGGCAAGGCGCTCGGCAAGCAGACCCTCTACGCCCAGCTCGACCGCCCCGAGGCCGACGCCTACGCGATCGCGCTGGAGGTCATGGCCGCGGCTTCCCAGCTCCCGGGCGCCCGCGAGGGCATGGCGGCGTTCCTCGAGAAGCGCGCCCCGGAATGGCCCGACTGACGCTCCGCGTGTGTCATGAAAGGGTCGTTGAGGACAAAAATTGCCCTGAACGACCCTTTCATGACACTCCCTACGCGGAGCGCTCGTGGAGGAGAAGGAGGGCGTAGGCCGCCAAGGTCTGGGCGTCGGTGATGGTGCCGGAGGCGATCATCTTCTCGAACTCCGCGCGGTCCACCCACGCCGCGCGCATGTCCTGCTCCTCGAGCTCGCGCTCGGGCGCGCCCTGGGTCAGGCCGGTCGCCAGGAAGACGCGGCCGCGCTGGCTCGACATGCCGGGTGCGACGTCGCAGAGGCCGAGTTCCACCATCGAGCCCGCGGCCAGCCCGGTCTCCTCCCGCAGCTCGCGGGCGGCCAGCTCGGCGGGCGGCAGGTCGGCGCGGCCGGGGGCGGTGCCCTGGGGGAACTCCCAGCGGCGCAGGCCCAGCGGGTAGCGGAACTGCTCGACCAGGTGCAGTCGATCGCCGTCCAGGGCGATGACCAGCGCGTAGTCCGGCTTGTCGACGACGCCGTAGATGCCGTCGGAGCCGTCGGGGCGCCGGATTTCGTCCTCGCGGACGGTCATCCAGTCGTTGCGGTACACCTCGCGGGAACTGACGCATTCAATGGGGTCCACGCGCTCAGTATCCCGGGCGTTGTCCTACCCTCGGCGGGTGCGTCTCGTGATCGCTCGTTGCCAGGTCGACTACGCTGGCCGTCTGACCGCCCATCTGCCGATGGCCACCAGGCTGCTGCTCGTCAAGTCCGACGGTTCGGTGTCGGTGCACTCCGACGACCGCGCCTACAAGCCGCTGAACTGGATGAGCCCGCCTTGCTGGCTCATCGAGGACGGCAAGATCTGGATCGTGGAGAACAAGGCGGGCGAGAAGCTCGTCATCACGATCGAAGAGATCTTCCACGACTACACCCAGCTGCTGGGCGCCGAACCGGGCTTGCGGAAGGACGGCGTCGAGGCGCACCTGCAGGAGCTGCTGGCCGAGCACATCAAGACCCTCGGCGACGGCTACACCTTGGTGCGGCGCGAGTTCCCGACCCCGATCGGCCCGGTCGACATCATGGCGCGCGACGCGGGCGGCAAGAGCGTCGCCGTCGAGATCAAGCGCCGCGGTGAGATCGACGGCGTCGAGCAGCTGACTCGCTACCTCGAACTGCTCAACCGCGACCCACTGCTGGCCCCGGTACAGGGCGTGTTCGCCGCGCAGCTGATCAAACCGCAGGCCCGCACGCTGGCCGAGGACCGCGGCATCCGCTGCCTGACCCTGGACTACGACGCGCTGCGCGGGATCGAGTCCGACGCCTTCCGCCTGTTCTGACCGCGATGGCCTAGGCCGTGTCTGGCAAATCAAGTCCGCGGTCTTCGCGCCCAGGCGGCCCCTGACGGCACGGGGGATTCACCCGAGTACAACCCGGTACGAGGGCAAATCCCCCGCACCGCCAGGAACCACCTGGAACACGAAGCCCATCGAACAGATTTACCAGACACGGCCTGGGCAAAACAGCCGTCACCGGCCCCGCCCCGATCAGTACGATTGATCGACGGGTAGCGAGGCAGGGGGTCCGCGTGAACGAGCGTCGCCGGGGCAACGGCTGGTGGAACTACTTCTGGGGCTATCTGGCCAGGCGCCGCGCCTACGTGGCGATCGCCGGGGTGCTGGCCGTCCTCACCGCGCTGCTGCTGGTGGCCGCCGCCGGTTCGGCCGACTACGGCCGGAACCTCGCGCTGAACCTCGGCGCGGACCTGATCGGCACGATCGTCGTGCTGTTCCTCATCGCGCCGATGATCGAGCGGGGTGACCGCGGCCGCGACTCCGTGCTCGATCGCTTCGACCACAAGGCCTTCATCCGCCAGGCGGGCGACGCCCGGCACCGGATCATGGTGCTCGAACTCTGGCTGGACCTGTTGCAGGGCACCTACCGGAAGCCGTTCGCCGACGCGCTGCGGGGCGCGCTGAAGCGGGACGTCGAGCTCAGGATCCTGCTGCTCGACCCGGACGCCGCGGCCGCCCGGCAGCGCGCGGACGACCTCGGGCGGACGAACGTCAACACCAACATCCTGGAGAACCTGCAGCGGCTGCACGAGTTCCGGCAGAGCCTGCCCGAGCGGCTGCGCGGGAACATCGACATCCGGGTGTACGCCGCGCTGCCGCCGGTGCAGATGTACCGGGTCGACGATCGCCTGATCGTGTCCTTCTTCCCGGTGAACATGACCTCCTGGAACGCCGCGCAGTACCAGACGAACCCGCAGGCCCAGCTCGGCACGTTCGTCTGTGCCAAGTTCGACGAGCTCTGGGACGCGGAGAACACGCGGACGCTGGAGCAGTTCCGCCGGGTCGACGTCGAGGTCGGGTTCGGGGCGGAGATGGACAGCTACCAGGTCCGTTTCGTCACCGACGGCGAGCACACCTACCTCGGCGGGCGCGACATCGTGGACGCGCACGCCAACACCGGGATCGCCGGGCTGCACGCCCGGCTGGTCCGCGGCAACGCGCAGGGCGAGCGGGACGTGCTCACCGCCGACGCACTGACCCTGCTCGAAGCGGGCGATCCCGATCACCACGACGTCCAGACGTTGTTCGAACGGAAGTACGGGCACAACCACGAAGTGGTGCTCAAGTTCGTTCCCGGCGAACCCTGAGCGCCGGTTCCCCGGCCGTCCCGTGCCCGGGACAATGCCCTGAAAGTCCGAACTCCAGCCGAATTCACAGCCTCGCGCTGCCGTCCCTGAATGGATGCAGTACTGTCCGCGACGGACCTGAACACGGTGGTTCTTGTCGGAAATTGTTTGATTCGGAGGTGGGTCGGGTGCACGTCCTAGCGGATGCGAACCTGCGATTGAACGCGAGCCCGATCGACTACATCCTGCTGGCCTTCTACTTCGTGCTGGTTCTCGGCATCGGGTATCTGGCACGCAGGCAGGTCTCGAGCAGCCTGGACTTCTTCCTGTCCGGCCGTTCCCTGCCGGCGTGGGTCACCGGGCTGGCGTTCATCTCGGCGAACCTCGGCGCGGTCGAGGTCATGGGCATGTCGGCCAACGGCGCGCAGTACGGCCTGCCGACGTTCCACTACTTCTGGATCGGCGCGATCCCGGCGATGCTGTTCCTCGGCGTCGTGATGATGCCGTTCTACTACGGCTCCAAGGTCCGCAGCGTCCCCGAGTTCATGCGGCGCCGGTTCGGCAAACCCGCGCACCTGGTCAACGGCATCAGCTTCGCCACCGCGCAGATCCTCATCGCGGGTGCGAACCTGTTCCTGCTGGCCAGCGTCGTCAACCTGCTGCTGGGCTGGCCGATCTGGCTCTCGATCGTCATCGCCGCGGTCATCGTGCTCTCCTACACCGCGCTCGGCGGGCTGTCCGCCGCGATCTACAACGAGGTCCTGCAGTTCTTCGTGATCGTCGCCGCGCTGCTGCCGCTGACGATCGTCGGCCTGGTCAAGGTCGGCGGCTGGCAGGGCCTGGTCGACAAGGTCACCGGCAGCCCCGGCGGCACCGCGCAGCTGCACTCCTGGCCGGGTGACAACCTCACCGGTTTCGGCAACAGCTTCCTTTCGGTGCTCGGCATCGTGTTCGGCCTCGGCTTCGTGCTCTCGTTCGGTTACTGGACGACGAATTTCGTCGAGGTCCAGCGCGCGATGGCGTCGAAGAGCATGTCGGCCGCGCGCCGGACGCCGATCATCGGCGCCTTCCCGAAGATGCTGATCCCGTTCATCGTGATCATCCCCGGCATGATCGCCGCCGTCACCGTTTCGGAGTACGTCAAGGACAAGCAGGTCCTGCTCGACGGCGGCAAGGCCGAAAGCGGCGTCACCTTCAACAACGCGCTCCTGCTGCTGATGCGCGACCTGCTGCCGAACGGCATGCTGGGCGTCGCGATCGCCGGTCTGCTGGCCTCGTTCATGGCGGGCATGGCGGCGAACCTGAGTGCCTTCAACACGGTGTTCACCTACGACATCTGGCAGACCTACATCAAGAAGGACAAGCCGGACGGGTACTACCTCAGGCTTGGCCGCACGGTCACCGCGGCGGGCACGGTGCTGGCGATCGGCACGGCGTTCATCGCGTCGAACTCCGGGAACATCCTGAACTACCTGCAGGACCTGTTCTCCTTCTTCAACGCGCCGCTGTTCGCCACGTTCATCCTCGGCATGTTCTGGAAGCGCATGACGGCCACCGCGGGCTGGGTCGGGCTCGTGCTCGGCACGGCGTCGGCGGTCACGGTCTGGACGCTCGCGCAGACCGGTGTCATCGGGCTGACCGGCCAGGGCATCAGCTTCGTCGCGGCCGGTGTCGCGTTCGTGCTCGACATCGCGGTCAGCGTCGCCATCTCGCTGGCGACGACGCCGAAGCCCGACAGTGAACTGGTCGGACTGGTCTACTCGCTCACCCCGAAGGCGGACCGGACGCACTCCGACACCGGCGAGAACGCGGGCTGGTACCGCAAGCCGACGCTGCTCGCCGGGATCGTGCTGGTCCTGACCATCGCGCTGAACATCATCTTCTAGGAGGATCGCATGGCTACCGAGTCTCCCGCCAAGCCGAACAAGGCAGGCGCGTTCGACATCCGGCTGATTATCGCCCTGCTGATCGGCGTCTACGGGATCGTGCTCACCGTGCTGGGCATCGGCTTCACCACACAGGCCGACCTCGACAAGGCGGCCGGGGTGAGAATCAACCTGTGGGCAGGCCTCGGCATGCTGGTCGTCGGGCTGCTGTTCGTGCTGTGGGTCCGCCTGCGTCCGCTGCTCGTGCCGACGGACGAGTCCGCTGGGGAGTCCACGGAAGACAGCGAATAGGCGGGTTGTCCGGACAGCCCCGCGCCGGTGCCGCTACCGTGCACGACGTGCTCCCTCGTGCCCGGAAAAGCAGGTCCCTGACCGTTCTCGCGCTGGCGGCCGGGTTCGCCGTGGCCGGGTGCGAGGCGAATCTCGGCAAGGCCAACTTCCCGCGTTCCACCGGTCCCGCCGCGTCCGCGGGCAGTGCCGCGCCTGTCGACACGAAGGCATACGACAGCGCGGTCCTCAGGTTGATCGACCCCTGCTCGCTGATCGACAAGAACGCGTTGAGCGCGTTCGGCGCGCCGGACGACCCCAGCGTGTCCAGCACGACGTTCGAGGAATGCCGGAACTCGGTGAAGGACCCGGGCGGCAAGGCCGTCAAGATCTCCGTGCAGGTGGGGGACCTGGTGCTGGGGGTGGACTCGAAGAGCACTGGCACGATCGAAGGCCTGCCGCAGGTCGAAGACAAGACCGACGACACCTACTGCACGGTCAGCGCGGTCACCTCGACCAAGCCGGCCAACGTCGGGATTTCCTTCGAGATCACCTACGTCGGTGGCGACCCGTGCCAGGTGGGCCGCAGCCTGCTGGCGCCGACGCTGAAGAAGATCCGCGAGACGCCGGTGAAGTACCCCGCGGCCAAGGGCAGCCTGCTGGCGCTCGATCCGTGTGCCATCGCCGACGACGCCACGGTCAACTCCCTCGCCCCTTCGGCCAAGGCCTCGCCGGTCACCCTCCACGACTGCCAGTGGACCGGCAACCCCGTCGGCCTGACCGTGGCTTTCCACAAGGGCCAGCCACCGATCGAGGGTGACGGCTACTCGAAGGTGGACCTCGATGGGGTCACCGGCTTCCAGAAGCTCACGAGCACCACCTCAGCCGAGTGCACGGTGGAGTGGCAGCAGCGGCCGTGGCAGGACGACCAGGTCGAGATCTCCCGCGTCACCTACAGCAACCGCGACGCGAACAAGGCCACCGACGACCCGTGCGGCAAGGCCGCGAAACTCGCCAAGAACGTCGTGGCGAAGCTCCCCAAGGCCTAAAGGACGTCTGGAAACTGTCGCAGCCGCCGCCGCTCGAAGCCTCGGGCGCCTGTCGCCCGTTTTACACCGCCACGACCGCTTCATGCGTGCCCCTGAAGACATCCCTGGGTTTTGTTTGTCAAGCGGCGGTGGTGTTTTGTCTGGTTTGTGTGGTGGTGTGGTGTGCCCAGGCTGTGTTTTCGTTGTAGTGGGTGTGGGTTTTGAGG
>NZ_JAYMZS010000119.1:0-26972 GCF_035828755.1 Amycolatopsis sp. H20-H5
TCGCAGATGCGCATGCCCAGCAGCGGCGGGGTCAGCGAAGCGGCGATGTTCTGACCGGTGTTCTGCGTCCCCATCGCCCGGCCGGACCAGGCGGCGCCCGCCAGCTCTGCCGACGCGGTGAAGCCCAACCCGTTGTCGCTCACCGTGATCACCGCCGCGAGGACGAGCGCGAGCAGCACCAGCCACGGCCAGGTCGCGTCCCCGAGTGCCACCAGCAGCATGACCGCGGCACTGGCCACCGCGAGCTGCCGCATCGGCCGCAGCCTGCTCCCGACGCGATCGGACCAGTGGCCCGAAACCAGCCTGCCGCCCGCGCCCAGCACCTGCACCGCGGCGAGGAACCACCCGGCGGACAACGGACTCCAGTGCTGCACGGCCACCAGGTACACCGGCGCGAACGCCGAAACCGTGAACTGCGGGACGACCAGCAGCGCGCTCGCCCCGTGGACCCGCCACAGCGTCGACGTCCGGTACGGCGACACCGGCTTCGCCTCCGTAGCGGCCCGCGCGGGCGGGCGAGGCGGGTCGACGACGAGCCAGGCGACCAGCAGCGCGACCGCGACCGAAAGCACCGCGGGCAGCAGCAACGCCGCCTGGAACCCCCAGTGCTGCGCCAGCGGCGGCAGGCCCAGCGCCGCGACGCCGACCCCGAGCGGCTGGGCCGTCTGGCGGATGCCCATGGCGAAGCCCCGCTCGTCCTTGGCGAACCAGCCCATCACCACCCGGCCGCTCGCGGCGTTGACCGAGGCCGTGCTCGCGCCGGCCAGCAGGAACACCGCGAACAGCACGCCGAGCGGATGGCTGCCGAGTGCGGCGTAACCCAGCAGCAGCCCGGAGAAGCCGAGCCCCAGCGCCATCACCAGGCGCTCGCCGTAACGGTCCGCGGCCGCGCCCCAGAGGATCAGCGTGAACAGCAGGCCGATGCTCGGGGCCGCGACCACGGTGCCCGCCCCGGCCAGCGTCAGCCCTTCGGCGTCCCCCATGACCGGGACCAGGAACGGCAGCCCGTAGAGGAACGAGCAGCTCGCGGTCTGCGCGGCGAGGCCGAGCGAGAGGACCAGCCAGCGCCGTCCGCTCGCCGTACCGGTGTCCGCGGCCTGCGTCATCCTCGCCACCATCCCAAATAATGAGACAAAGTTCCTACATAGTGAACTCTAAGATCGCAGCTGGGAGCGCGCAAGCCACTAAACGGCTTCGAGACCGGCCTCACAAGAACGGGCTTTAAGCGAGTGCGGCGTAACCCGGCTTGATGACGGTGTCGATGAGCGCGAGCCGATCGTCGAAATCGATGAAGGCCGATTTCATCGCGTTGATGGTGAACCACCGGAAGTCGTCGAGCCCGAAGCCGAACGCCTCGTGCAGCGCCGCGAATTCGCTCGACATGCTGCAGCCGCTCATCAGCCGGTTGTCGGTGTTGACGGTGACCCGGAAGCGCAGCTTCGCGAGCAGGCCGATCGGGTGGTCCGCGATGGACTTGGCCGCGCCGGTCTGCACATTGGACGAGGGACAGATTTCGAGCGGGATCCGCCGATCCCGGACGTACCGGGCCAGCCGTCCCAAGTGGACCGACCCGTCGGCGCGGGTCTCGATGTCCTCGATGATGCGCACTCCGTGACCGAGCCGCTCCGCTCCGCAGTACTGGATGGCCTCCCAGATGGACGGCAGCCCGAAAGCCTCACCCGCGTGAATGGTGAAATGCGCGTTATTGACGCGCAAATACTCAAAAGCGTCCAGATTGCGGGTGGGCGGGAATCCGTCCTCCGGTCCGGCGATATCGAAACCGACCACGCCGGCGTCGCGGTAGCGGACCGCGAGCTCCGCTATTTCGACCGAACGGGCGTGCTGGCGCATGCCACACAGCAACGTCCCGATCCGGATCGTCCGGCCGGCCGCGGCGGCCCGGCCGATCCCCTCGGCGTACCCGGCCTGAACGGCTTCAATCACCTTTTCGAGTGAAAGTCCCTGCTCGACGAAGAGCTCGGGGGCGTACCTCACCTCGGCGTAGACGACCCCGTCCGCGGCCAGGTCCTCGGCACATTCGGCGGCGACCCGGACGAGCGCCTCCTCGGTCTGCATGACACCACACGTATGGGCGAAAGTTTCGAGGTACGACTCCAGCGAACCGGAGTCCGCGGCGGTGGTGAACCAGCGGCCCAGTTCGGCAACGTCGCTGGTCGGGAGGGCGTCGTAGCCGGACTGGCCGGCCAGTTCGGCGACGGTCTCCGGGCGCAGGCCGCCGTCGAGGTGGTCGTGGAGGAGCACCTTCGGCGCGCGCCGCAGGGTCTCTCCGGCGAGCGCGGCCGAGGCGGTGGATTCAGCGGTATCTGTGGACATAATCCGAGCCTAATAGCCCCGGGCCGAATGATCTTGGACACGGCCGCGGCGGGGCGCCCGCCGTCTACCTCGGCAAACACCGGGAGCCGTCCGGCCGAACGCTCATTCCCCTACACGGCGCAACTCTCACGTTCGACTTAACCCTCAGGTTAGTGAGTCTTCCCAGGAATCGGCCATCAGTGGCGGCCACGTATTGTAACGAGGCGGGGGCGCATACGCACAGCAATTCGTCAATCGATAAGCTCCCGAGTACGTCCCTTCCCCAATTCCCCGCCGACGAAGGACACCGCAGTGACCACTGACAACCAGATTGCCGCACCGTCCTTCGACCGGATGCGCAACATGCTGGTGCGCGCGGCCGAAGTACGTGACAGCGAGCAGCAGCAGATCTTCGACGCGCTCGACGACATCTACGCTCGGCTCGCCCCGGTGGACTCGCTCGGCGCGGTGCGGAAGCGGCTGTCCGAGCTGCCTGACCGCACCGAGGTCGGCGTGCTCGCGGAGCGCCTCGACGAGGCCATGTCGCGGCTCGAGGCCCAGGACAACGCGATCGCCGCGCTGACCCGCGCGGTCGAGAGCATCGTCGACAAGCTCGCCAAGCCGTTCGCCCAGCTCGACGGCCGCCTCGACGGGATGGCCGCGAAGTTCGAGGGCGTCGCGGGGCGGATGGACGGGCTCGAGGACAAGCTCCAGAACATCCACCGGCGGATCGACGAGGTCGGCGGCCACCTGGACAAGCAGGACAGCAAGATCGAGGCGCTGCCCCAGACCGTGGGCGGCCCGGTCCGCGAGCGGCTCGAGCTGGCGGAGTCGACCCTGCGCGACCGCATCGACACGACGGACAATGAGCTGCGCACCCGCGTCGAGGAGCTGGACCGCTCGACCAGGGACCGGCTCGACGCCAACACCGAGGCGCTCAAGACCGCGCTGACCGAGACCGGCGAGATGATCGACGCGTCCGATCGGCTCGAGAAGCTGGGCAGCCGGCTCGAGACGGTCACCGGCCAGCTCGGCGACCTCGCCACCCGGCTCGACAAGGTGGAGGACGGGTTCACCGCGCAGCTCGGCGACCTCGACGGCTCGATCAAGAGCGGCCTGTCCAAGGTCGAGGGCACGCTGTCGAAGCAGCCGGACACCGACTCCGTCGGCTCGCTGGTCCGCAAGGGCAACGAGGAGTCCGAGCGGCGCATCGGCGGCCAGCTCGACGAGGCCATGGCGACCTTCGCCGAGCTGATGCTCGGTGGCGGCCCGGCCGTCCAGCAGATCTCCCCGCCGCCGCCCGCGCCGCGCCAGCCGCGTCGCAGCTCCCGCAACGGCCGCGCGCCCAAGGCGACCGACCTCAAGGGCAAGACCGGCGAAGGCGCCGACGAAGTCACGGAGTAACCCTCCCGGCCTCAGCACCACCCCGATGCCCCCCGCCCTTCCCGGCGGGGGGCATCGCCATTCCCCACCCGCGTCCCCCCGTCACCGCTGACGCGACTCGTCGACGAGTCGTGGTCTCTCGCACGCAAGACACCACGTTTCGTCGACGAGTTGCGTTCTGAGCGCGACTCGTCGACGAGTCGTGGTGCTTGCGAACGCGGGTTTTCGGCATACGCAAGGATTTTCGCTCGCCCGGCTTGCGCCCCCACGTGGCATTCGGTGTGCTGGACCTGGATCCAACGCCGTATGGGGGCGAGCGGGTCAAGAGGGACGAACGGTCTCCAGGACGATCGAGCCGGGCTCGCGGGCCGGGGCGGAGTCGGTGACGAGGACGCCGCCGTCCAGGGAGGCGAGCGCGGCGGGGACGGCGTCCGGGGTGTCGGTGTGCAGTTCCAGCAGCGGCTGCCCCGCGACGACGGGGTCGCCCGGCTTCGCCAGGCAGAGGATCCCAGCCGCGTACTGCACGGCCTCGCCGCGACGCGCCCGCCCGGCACCGAGGCGCCAGGCCGCGACACCCACCGAATAGGCGTCCAATGTGGACAGAGTTCCGTCGCGGGGAGCCTCGAAAACGTGGATGTGCTGGGGCTTCGGCAGCGACGCTTCCGGGTCGCCACCCTGCGAACTGATCATCCGGCACCAGGTCTCGTACGCGCGCCCGGACGCCAGCACCTCGGCGGGGTCCACTTCGGACAGTCCAGCCAGTGCCAGCATTTCCCGCGCCAGCGCCAAAGTCAGCTCGACGACATCGGCGGGCCCGCCGCCGCGCAGCACGTCCACCGACTCGGCGACCTCGATCGCGTTGCCGACGGCGTTGCCGAGCGGGACGCTCATGTCGGTGAGCAGCGCCGTCGTCGCGACACCGTGCGCGGTGCCGATCTCGACCAGCGTGCGCGCCAGTTCCCGCGCCTGCTCACGGGTTTTCATGAACGCGCCCGAGCCGGTCTTGACGTCGAGCACCAGCCCGGCCGAACCCTCGGCGATCTTCTTGCTCATGATGGAACTCGCGATCAGCGGGATCGACTCGACCGTGCTGGTCACGTCCCGCAGCGCGTACAACTTCCGATCGGCGGGCGCGAGCCCTTCAGTTGCCGCGCAGACCACCGCGCCTATCTCGTCGAGCTGCTTGACGATCTCCGCCGTCGAAAGCTCCGCGCGCCAGCCGGGGATGGACTCCAGCTTGTCGAGCGTGCCGCCGGTGTGCCCGAGCCCGCGCCCGGACAGCTGCGGCACGGCCGCCCCGCAAGCCGCGACGAGCGGCGCGAGCGGCAGCGTGATCTTGTCACCGACGCCGCCGGTCGAGTGCTTGTCCACGGTCGGGCGGCTCACGTGCAGATCGAGCCGCTCCCCCGACTCGATCATCGCGCCGGTCCACCGCGCGATCTCGGCGGAGTCCATGCCCCGCAGGAAGATCGCCATGGCGAGCGCGGACATCTGCTCCTCGGCGATCGCGCCGCGAGTATAGGCGTCGATGGTCCAGTCGATCTGCTCATCACTCAGCCGCCCACCGTCCCGCTTCGCACGGATGACGTCGACAGCGGCGAAAGGCTCAGTACGCACGGGCGAAGCTCCTCAAGTGTCATGAAAGGGTCTTTCAGGGCAAAAAGTGTCCTGAAAGACCCTTTCATGACACTTCGCCCGCTAAGGAAGGTCGGCGGGGCCGAAGGCGTCGGGCAGGACGTCGGTCATCGGGAGGATGCCGCGTGGGGTGTCCACGAGGCACTCGCCGCCGCCGTGCTCGAACAGGATCTGGCGGCACCGGCCGCACGGCATGAGCAGTTCGCCCGAGCCGCTGCGGCAGGCGACCGCGACGAGCCGTCCGCCGCCGGTCAGCCGGAGCTGACCGGCCATCGTGCACTCGGCGCACAGGCCGAGGCCGTACGACGCGTTCTCGACGTTGCAGCCGACGACCACCCGCCCGTCGTCCACGATCCCGGCGACGCCGACGTGCAGACCCGAATAGGGCGCGTACGCACTCTTGGCCGCCTCGACGGCCTGCGCGCGCAGCGCGTCCCAATCCACAGTGGACACAGCAGACGCTGCAGACTCAGTGGACACCGCAGACGCTGCGGGCTCAGCAGGAGACGGCATCAGTCGCCCTCCCCCTTGCGATAAGCGACGCCGTCGGCCTTCGGCGGCCGCAGCCGCTGCGAGGCTACCGCCAGCACGATCAACGTGACGAAATGGGCGGTGTACGGGATCAGGTCGCTGGAGAGAGTGTCGTTGGTCCAGTAGATTGTATACAGGATACCGGCTCCCACTACCCCGAGCCCGGCCGCGAGCCACTGGCGCCGGAACAGCTGGATCACCACGATGACGGCCAGCAGGATGACCGCGCCGTAGAGCAGCGCGAGGACCGCCTTGCCGCCGCCGGAGAGCTGCAGGCCGTCGGCGTAACCGAACAGCGCCGCGCCGCCGAGCAGGCCGCCCGGCCGCCAGTTACCGAAGATCATCGCCGCGAGGCCGATGTACCCGCGCCCGTTGGTCTGGTTCTCCAGGTAGTCCGCGCCGCCCGCGAGCAGCACCAGCGACGCGCCGCCCATCCCGGCGAGACCACCGGAGATCAGCAACGCGATGTACTTGTGCAGATACACGTTCACGCCGAGCGACTCGGCCGCGACCGGGTTCTCACCGCAGGACCGCAACCGCAGGCCGAACCTCGTCCGCCACAGCACGAGGTAGCTGATCGGCACCAGCAGGATGGCGATCACGGTCAGCGGCGCGACCTCGGTGATCAGCCCGCGGAGGATCCCGGCGGCGTCGGAGATGAAGACCCGCTGCCCCTTCTCCAGGTCGCCGAGCCAGTCCGAAAGGCCCGTCGCGGAGTAGGTGTCGAACTTCGGCACCGGCGGAGACTGCCGGGGGTTGCCGGAGATCGGCGCGAAGATCAGGTTCGCCAGGTACTTCGTGACGCCCAGCCCGAGCAGGTTGATCGCCACGCCGGAAACGATGTGGTTGACGGTGAAGGTGACCGTCGCGACGGCGTGCAGCAGCCCGCCCAGCGCGCCGAACACGACCGCCGCCAGCAGCCCGGCCCACACGCCGCCGTGGTAGGCACCCCAAGCCGCGCCCCAGGTCCCGAGGATCATCATGCCCTCGAGCCCGATGTTCACCACGCCCGCGCGCTCGGCCCAGAGGCCGCCCAGCGCGCACAGCAGGATCGGCAGCGCCAGCCGCAACGCGGTCTGCGCGGTGTTGGTGGACGTCAGCGTGTTGACGCCGGTGGAGTACGAAGCGATGGACAGCACCGCGATCGCCAGCACGGCCATGAGCACGCCCCTGGCCCAGCCCGGGATCCGGCGCTTCGACGCCTTGGGCGGCACGGTCATCCCGCCCGCCGATTCGGCGCGATCAAGCGTGGTGGTCACACCGCACCCCCTTCACTGACGCTGGAACCCTTGCGCCCGTTGCCCGCGAGCGCTCTGCCCACTCGCCTTTGTTCCGCGGCGAGGTCCGCCCGCTTGACGATCTGATACGCCACGACCACCGAAAGCACGATGATGCCCTGCATGATCGTCGCGATCTCCTTGGACACGTGGATCTGCTCCAGCGACACCGCCGAGGTGTCGAGGAACGCCCAGAGCAGCGCGCCGAGCGCGATGCCGCCGGGATGGTTGCGGCCGAGCAGCGCGACCGCGATCCCGGTGAAGCCGTACATCTGGGTCGAGGTGATGCCGTAGCTGTAGTCGCGGCCGAGCAGTTCCGGCATCGCGACCAGACCGGCGACCGCGCCCGAGAGCACCATCGCGATCAGGGTCATCTTCTTGGCGTTGACCCCGCCCGCAGCGGCCGCGGTGGTCGATTCGCCACTCGCCTTGAGCTCGAAGCCGAACCGGGTCCGGTTGAGCATGAACCAGTAGGCCCCGCCCACGATGATCGCGATGAACACGAAGCCGAACAGCTGGCCGGAGCCGATCGTGATGCCGGGGACGCGGCCGGACGGGTCGATGACCTCGGTGTGGATGTTGTTCCCGGTCTGCACGCCGAACTGGTCGGCGTTGATCAGGTACGCGATGATCCCGGCGACGATCGCGTTGAGCATGATCGTCGAGATGACCTCGCTGACCCCGCGGGTCACCTTGAGCACCGCCGGGACGGCCGCGTAGAGCGCGCCCGCGAGAACGGCCACCAGCAGGATGACGAGGGTGTGGATGACCGGCGGCAGGTGCAGCGCGCCGCCGATGATGGCCGCGATGACCGCCGCGAACCGGTACTGGCCCTCGACGCCGATGTTGAACAGGTTCATCTGGAAGCCGATGGCCACAGCGAGACCGGACAGGTAATACACCGTCGCGAGATTGACCGTGTCGACCGCGGTGGACCCCTTGAACAGCTGGCTGATCATCGTGCCGTAGGCGTCCAGCGGGTTCGCGCCGGAGATGACCAGCGCGATCGCCGTCAGCACCACGGCGAAGACGATCGCCAGCAGCGGCGGCAGCAGTTTGGTGCGCCAGGAACTCATGCCACTTCACCTTCTTCGGCCCCGGTCATCGCGGAGCCCAGTTCCTGCGGGGTCACCGTGGCGGGATCGGCCTCGCTCACGAGACGCCCGCGCAGCATGACCTGGATGGTGTCGGACAGCCCGATCAGCTCGTCGAGGTCCGCGGAGATCAGCAGCACGGCGAGCCCGGCCGCGCGGGCCTGGCGGATCTGCTCCCAGATCATCGCCTGCGCGCCGACGTCGACCCCGCGGGTCGGGTGCGAGGCGATCAGCAGCACCGGATCGCCGGAGAGTTCGCGGCCCACGATCAGCTTCTGCTGGTTACCACCGGAAAGCGCCGCCGCCGGGACGTCGATGCCCGGGGTGCGGACGTCGTACTGTTCGACGATGCGCCGGGTGTCCTCGCGGGCGCCCGCGATGTCGAGCAGCTGCCCGTTCGCGACCGGCTTGCGGGTCTGGTAACCGAGGATCCGGTTGACCCACAACGGTTGTGTGAGCAGCAGGCTGTGCCGCGTCCGGTCCTCGGCGATGTACCCGATCCCGGCCTCGCGGCGAGCCAGCGTGCCGAGCTTCGTCAGTTCGCGCGCCTTGCCCTCGTTGTCGACGAGCACGACGGCGCCACCGCTGGTCTTGCGCATGCCCATGATCGTCTCGACCAGCTCGGTCTGGCCGTTGCCCTCGACCCCGGCGATCCCGAGCACCTCACCGGCGTGCACGGTGAACGTGACGCGGTCGAGCAAGTTGCGCTCGGAACCCTCGGCCGCCAGGCGCACCTCGCTCAGCCGCAGCACGTCGCGATCGGTGACGGTGGACTCGCGGGTCTCCGGGCTGGGCAGCTCGCTGCCGACCATCATCTCGGCGAGCTGACGCGTGGTGATGGTCTTCGGGTCCGCGGTGCCGACCGTGGTGCCGCGCCGGATCACCGTGACGGTGTCGGCGATCGAGCGCACCTCGTCGAGCTTGTGCGAGATGAAGATGAAGGTGAAACCCTCGGCCTGCATCCCGCGCACGGTCTCGAACAGCGCGTCGACCTCCTGCGGGACGAGCACCGCGGTCGGCTCGTCGAGGATGATGATGCGGGCGCCGCGGTAGAGCACCTTGACGATCTCGACCCGCTGCCGGTCCGCGACCCCGAGCTCTTCGAGCAGGGTCGACGGGTCGGCGTGCAGCCCGGTCTGCGCGGCGAGCTTCGCCAGCCGCGCCTTGGCCACCCGGCCGATGCCGTGCAGGTTCTCCGCGCCGAGGAAGACGTTCTCGCCGACGGTCAGGTTGTCGGCGAGCATGAAGTGCTGGTGCACCATGCCGATCCCGGCCTTGATCGCGTCCTGCGGGTTGCGCAGGCGCAGCTGGCGCCCGTTGACCGCGATGGTGCCCTCGTCGGGTTGCTGCATCCCGTAGAGGATCTTCATCAGGGTGGACTTGCCGGCGCCGTTCTCGCCACAGATGGCGTGCACCTCACCGCCGCGGACGGTGAGGTTGACGTCGGAGTTGGCCACCACGCCGGGGAACCGCTTGGTGATCCCGGTCAGCTGGACGACCGGCGCACCCCGGTCGGGGGCGGGCTCGGCCGGGGTTTCGGCATCACTCATGGGAGGAAGAGTCCCGTTCTGGTCAAATAGACCAGGGCCCGGAAGGGGTTTCCCTTCCGAGCCCCGGCACTTGGTGAGCTATTTCTGCGGCTTGTCCGAAACCGTGATCGTCCCGGCGATGATCTGGGCCTTGTACCCGTCCAGAACGTCCTTGATGTCGTCGATCTTGCCACCGGAGGTGGCGTAGCCGACACCGTCGACCTTGAGGTCGAACCGCTTCGGCAGGGTCGTCAGGTCACCCTTGGCCAGCGCCTTGAGGTAGCTGAACACCGCGACGTCGACGCGCTTGAGCATCGACGTGATGATGATGTCCTTGTCGGCCTCGACGGTCTTCTGGTTGTACTGGTCGGAGTCGACGCCGATGGCGAGCGCGTTGCCCTTCTTGGCGGCGTCGAACACGCCCTTACCGGACGCGCCGGCGGCGTGGTAAACGACATCCGCACCGGCGGAGATCTCGGCCGCGGCCTTGACGTTGCCCTTGGCCGGGTCCTGGAACCCGGTGAAGTCGCCCGCCGGGGTGAGGTACTCGTCCTCGATCTTCACCTTGTTCGACACGGCCTTGGCGCCCTGCAGGTAACCGGCCTCGAACTTCTGGATCAGCGGCGTGTTGACGCCACCGACGAAGCCGATGTGGCAGCTCTTGCTCTTGTAGACGGCCGCGACGCCGGCGAGGAACGAACCCTGCTCCTCGGCGAAGACCAGCGAAGTCACGTTGGCCAGCTTGATGGAGTCGTCGTCGACGATCGCGAACTTCGTCTCCGGGTGCTTCGCCGCGACGGCACCGACGGAGGTGGCGTAGGCGAAGCCGACCGCGATGATCGGGTTGAAGCCCTGCGCGGCCATCTGCTCCAGCCGCTGCTGCTTCGCGGACTCGGCCTCGCTGGCGCTCGCGGTGCTCTCGGACACCGAGGTCACGCCGAGGTCGGTCTTGGCCTTGTCGGTGCCCGCGGCGGCCGCGTCGTTGAACGAGGCGTCACCCCGGCCGCCCACATCGAACGCGAGGCCGACCTTGAGCTTGCTGCCGTCGACCTTGCCGCCGTCCTGGGTGGAGCTGGACGCGGCGGCGGGCGCCACCGGCGGCTTCGGCGCGGTCACACAGGCCGCTGCCTGGTCTCCCGGGGCGGCGCTGTTGTTACTACTCCCACTGCTGGAGTCCTTCGCGCACCCGGCCAGTGCAAGCACACCGGCCATGGACACGGCGGCCAGCGCGGTTCCACGCATGCGACGCAACGTGTGTCTCCCTCCCCGCTGATCCAGCGGATGATTCCGAGCACGACCCGGCCCCAGTGCCAGGTACGACCGCCAGACCGTACCTAACGGCCAGGAACACGCCATAGGAAAGGCACGCTACGTAACACAAACGTTTACTCAAGGGCCATCGGCGCGACGACGTAGGCACGGAAAGTGATCAATTCCGCACTTCGCCCACCCGAGCGTGACCGATCCGTACGTCCGACCGAGTGAAAGCCCGCCAGCCCGCCTTGAGCGTCACCAAAGCCCCCCTGACCGGGTGAACCCGCGTCCCCCAGGGCGAGTGGGCCACGCCACACCGCCGATCGGCCGAGGCGCCGCGCCTGTGTCTGGTCCATCACAGAGACGAACCCGGAGGTGAGCCGCGCGCGGGGTGCGGGTCTAGCATCTTTTTCATCCACGCTCGATGACCATGAACTCGGCACCGCGCCCGGAGCTGTCCCCAGTGGACTCCCCAGGGTGGCGAGTGCGGAGGCCAGCGGTCAGCCGGGCACAAAGCCATGACGTTGGAGGCCGTTCACCGATGTCCACCACGGCTAGCGCCGCCGCAGCTAGCACCACTTCAAGCGTGGGTGCGAGCAATCGGGCGAATGCCTCACGCCGGCAGGGGACCTTCTACCGGGGCGACCCCGGTATGTGGTCCTGGGTGCTGCACCGCATCACCGGCGTGCTGACATTCTTCTTCCTTTTCGTGCACGTGCTCGACACCGCGCTCGTGCGGGTGTCGCCGAACACGTACGACCAGGTCATCGAGACCTACAAGACCCCGATCGTCAACCTCCTCGAGGTCGGCCTCGTCGGCGCGGTGCTCTATCACGCGCTGAACGGCATCCGGGTCATGCTCGTCGACTTCTGGGAGAAGGGCCCCAAGTACCAGAAGCCGATGCTGTGGACGATCGTCGTGATCTGGGTCGCCGTCATGCTGCCCGGTGCCTTCTTCATGATGAAGCGCACCGTCGAGACTCTCTTCGGGGGTAACTGACATGGCCGAGCTCGCCCTCGAACGCCCGCGCACCCCGAAGCGCCCCAACGCCCGCCGCAGCAACTTCGAGCTCTACAGCTGGCTGTTCATGCGGATCTCCGGCCTGGCCCTGATCATCCTGGTGCTCGGGCACCTGCTGATCATGAACATCCTCGACGGCGGGGTGCACCGGATCAACTGGGGCTTCGTCGCCGGCCGCTGGGCGTCGCCGTTCTGGCAGTTCTGGGACCTCGCGATGCTCTGGCTCGCCGAGATCCACGGCGGCAACGGCCTGCGCACGATCATCGACGACTACGCCCGCAAGGACAGCACGCGGTTCTGGCTGAAGATCGTGCTCTACGTCTCGATGGCGCTGATCCTCGCCGTCGGCACGATGGTCATCTTCACGTTCGACCCGAACATGCCCGCGAACTGACGGTCCCACCACACGCAAGCGGAGAGTTTTCTCATGCAGTTCCACAAGTACGACGTGGTGATCGTCGGCGCCGGGGGCGCCGGGATGCGCGCGGCCATCGAGTCCGGCCAGCGTGCCCGCACCGCGGTCCTCACCAAGCTGTACCCGACGCGCTCGCACACCGGTGCGGCACAGGGCGGCATGTGCGCCGCGCTGGCGAACGTCGAAGAAGACAACTGGGAATGGCACACCTTCGACACGATCAAGGGCGGCGACTACCTGGTCGACCAGGACGCCGCCGAGATCATGGCGAAGGAGGCCATCGACGCGGTCCTCGACCTCGAGAAGATGGGCCTGCCGTTCAACCGGACGCCCGAGGGCAAGATCGACCAGCGCCGCTTCGGCGGGCACACGCGTGACCACGGCAAGGCCGCGGTCCGCCGCGCCTGCTACGCCGCGGACCGCACCGGTCACATGATCCTGCAGACGCTGTACCAGAACTGCGTCAAGCACGGCACCGAGTTCTTCAACGAGTTCTACGTGCTCGACCTGCTGCTGGCCGAGGACGAGGACGGCAACCCGGTCGCGTCCGGCGTCGTCGCCTACGAGCTGGCGACCGGCGAGCTGCACGTGTTCCAGGCGAAGTCGATCGTGATGGCGACCGGCGGCGCGGGCAAGATCTTCAAGACGACGTCGAACGCGCACACCCTGACGGGTGACGGCCTCGGCATCATCTTCCGCAAGGGCCTGCCGCTGGAGGACATGGAGTTCTTCCAGTTCCACCCGACCGGCCTCGCGGGCCTCGGCATCCTCATCTCGGAGGCCGTGCGCGGTGAGGGCGGCATCCTCCGCAACTCCGAGGGCGAGCGCTTCATGGAGCGCTACGCCCCGACGATCAAGGACCTCGCGCCGCGTGACATCGTCGCGCGCTCGATGGTGCAGGAAGTGCTGCAGGGCCGCGGGTGCGGGCCGAACAAGGACTACGTCGTCCTCGATGTCACGCACATCCCCGAGGAGACGCTGAACGCGAAGCTCCCGGACATCATGGAGTTCTCGCGGACGTACCTGGGCGTCGACCCGGTCAAGGAGCCGGTGCCGGTGTTCCCGACGTGTCACTACGTCATGGGCGGCATCCCGACGAACATCCACGGCGAAGCGCTGCGGGACAACGACCACGTCATCCCCGGCCTGTACGCCGCGGGCGAGGTCGCCTGCGTGTCGGTGCACGGCTCGAACCGGCTGGGCACCAACTCGCTGCTCGACATCAACGTGTTCGGCCGCCGCGCCGGGCTCGCCGCCGCCGAGTACGCGCTCAACCACGAGCTCGTCGAGCTGCCGGAGAACCCGACCAAGGTCGTCGAGGAGCAGCTGGCCGGGCTGCTGTCGGAGCACGGCGACGAGCGCGTCGCCGACATCCGCACCGAGCTGCAGCGCACGATGGACTCGCACGCTTCGGTGTACCGCACGGAGGACACGCTGAAGACGGCGCTGACCGACGTGCAGGCGCTCAAGGAGCGGTACCTGCGGATCACCGTGTCGGACAAGGGCAAGCGGTACAACACCGACCTGCTCGAGGCCGCCGAGCTGGGCTTCCTGCTGGAGCTGGCCGAGGTCCTGGTCGTCGGCGCGCTGGCGCGCAAGGAGTCCCGCGGCGGCCACGCGCGCGAGGACTACCCGACCCGTGACGACACCAACTTCATGCGGCACACCATGGCGTACAAGCAGGGCGAGGGACTGTCCTCGGACATCCGGCTCGACTACAAGCCGGTGACCTTCACCCGCTACGAACCGATGGAGCGGAAGTACTGATGACCACGGCAACTCCCGAAGCTGAAGCCGCTCCCTCGGCGGACCACACGCCGATCACCGTCACGTTGAAGATCCTCCGGTTCAACCCGGAGGTCGACTCCGAGCCGCACTGGGAGTCCTACGAGGTCCCGGCGCAGCGCACCGACCGGCTGCTGAACCTGCTGTTCTACGTGAAGGACTACCTCGACGGGACGTTCGCGTTCCGCCGCTCGTGCGCGCACGGCGTCTGCGGGTCCGACGCGATGCAGATCAACGGCATCAACCGGCTGGCCTGCAAGGTCCTGATGAAGGACCTGCTGCAGAAAGACGGCAAGCCGACGACGATCACGATCGCGCCGATCAAGGGCCTGACCACCCTGAAGGATCTCTATGTCGACATGGATCCCTTCTTCGAGGCCTTCCGCGCGATCAAGCCGTACCTGATCACCTACGGCAACGAGCCCTCCCGCGAGCGCATCCAGTCGCAGGCCGACCGCGACCGCTTCGACGACACGACCAAGTGCATCCTCTGCGCCTGCTGCACGTCCTCGTGCCCGGTGTACTGGAACGACGGCTCGTACTTCGGCCCCGCGGCGATCGTCAACGCCCACCGCTTCATCTTCGACTCCCGCGACGAAGGAGCCGAGGAGCGCCTCGACATCCTCAACGACGCCGAGGGCGTCTGGCGCTGCCGCACCACCTTCAACTGCACCGACGCCTGCCCCCGAGGCATCCAGGTGACCAAGGCGATCCAGGAAGTAAAACGCGCCCTCCTCTTCAAGCGCGTCTAAGTTCACCGCAACTTTTCCAACTGCCCCTGAAGGCCACCATCACGGCGTTTTACGCCGTGATGGTGGCCTTCAGGGGCAGTTCCCGTGGGTGAGTTGTCCACAGGGGGGTGGTTGTCCACAGAGCGGGCGAGAGGGGGTGGTGCAGAGGGTTGGTGGTGCTCACGATGAGTTCATGGCCAAAAAGGGGAGATGGGCCGGGCACCCCGAGCTACTTCAGGAACGAAGCAGACTCGGCGTGATCAGGGCCGCCACACTCATGTCACTGGGAATGGACAGCAAGACCATCTATCGGAGGTGCCTACCTGGAAAAGCCTGGCAACGACTACTTCCCGGAATCGTCCTGATGCACAACGGAAAACCCACCCAGGACCAGCGAGTCGCGGGTTCCCTGCTGTACGCCGGACCCGAGGCCCTACTGACCGGAATCGAAGCTTGCCGAAGACAGGGACTCCGACCCCGGGAGCTGCCACCGGACGACGGACTCCATGTCCTCGTTCCCCATCATCGCAAGATCAAGAGCGCCGAATTCCTTGTGGTCGAGCGAACGATCCGGCTGCCCGAAGCTCAGGTCAAAGACAATGTTCCCCTGGCCCCGCTCGTTCGTGCGGCAACCGACACTGTCCGGCGCATGCGCGCTGCCGAGCCGGTGGGACAGCTACTCGTGGAAGCGATCCAACGTGGACGGTGCCATCCTCAGGCGCTCGCCTGGGAACTGGACCACGGCACTCAACGAGGCACAGCTGTCCCACGAAGGATCCTGGCCGAGTGGATGATGCTTCGCTCAGTCGCGGAGGCGCGGGCTAAGACACTGAGCCGCCGGCTGCCAGTGCCACCCAGCCATTGGAACGCCAAGATCCAGGGGCCGGACGGACGTTATCTCGGACGGCCCGACGGCTGGTGGGACGAAATAGCGCTGGCGTGGGAGATCGATTCAATCGACTTCCACTTCACCAAGGACGGTTACGCACGCACGCTCGAACGGAACACCCGCTACGCGGCCGCCGGGATCATCGTCGTGCAAACACTGCCCTCCCGGCTGGACAAGGATCCCGCGGGCGTCCTCGCCGAGCTCGAAGCCGCCTACCGAACGGCGGCGTCCCGCCCCCGCCCGCCCGTCCACCTCGTCGCGGACGACCTCGCCGCCTGAATGCCCCTGAAGGCAACTGAAACCGGCCTAGCCGACGGCGTCCAGGGCGTTCACGAGGCCGTGGCCGTAGTAGGAGTTGTTCGCGTCCGGGCCGGTGCAGACCGGGGCGCCGGTGCCGCAGGCGACCGGGTCGGCCTGGCGTTCCAGCAACGCCGTCAGCTGCCGGGGCGAGGCGAACGGGTGCTCACTCGCCAGCAGGGCCGCGACGCCCGCCACGTGCGGGGACGCCATCGACGTGCCGCACTTGGTGCCGTACTGGCCGCCGATCACCGTCGACAGTGGACAGCCGGCGCCCTGGCCAGCGGGAGGACGCTGGGCGCTGTCACCGCCCGGGGCGGTCACCTCGATCTGCCCCTGGCCGAAGTTGCTGTACGACGACTTCGTCCCGGCGTAGCCCACCGCGGACACGGTCACGACGCCCTCGATGCTCTTCGGCAGGATGCCGCAGCTCGGGTCGACGGTGTGCGGCCGGTTCGGGTCGGTGGTCTGGGCCGTGACGTCGAAGCCGCTGTTGCCCGCGGCCGCCACGTTCAGCACGCCGTTGCGGTTCGAGTAGGTCACCGCGCGACGGACGGCTTCGTACGCCGCCGAGTCGCCCGCCTGCTTCGGGCAGTAGAACATGCCCGGGTCGATGTAGTAGCTGTTGTTCGTCACCTCGAAGCGGTGCTTCGCCGCCCACATGAACCCGCAGACCGCCGACTCCGGGAAGATGTACCCGGCGTCGCTGACCACCTTCACCGAGGCCAGTTTCACGCCTGGCGCGATGCCGGTGAACCCGCGCGCGACGTCCTTGCCCGCGATCGTCCCGGCCACGTGGGTGCCGTGGTCGGACGTCGTCGGCGCCCACGAAGCGGCGGTCCGGTCGGGCGCGCCGGTGATGCAGCCCGCCGAGTCCTTCGCGTCCACGGCCGCGCTCAGCGCCGGGTGGGTCGCGTCGATGCCCGAGTCCAGGACGCCGACCGTGACCTTCTTACTGCCTTCGCTCACCTTGTTCGCCTCGGGCGCGTGGATCGCCCGCATGTCCCACTGCTGCGCGCTGAGGTCGCCGTCGGCGGCGATGCCGGTGGTCTCCTCCTGCTGACGCACGGTGCCTGCGGCGGCGCGGGCTTCCGACCTGGCCGCGGCGGCGGGCGTGGTGGGCGGCACGGCGACCTCGCGGCCACCGGAGTAGGAACGGAAAGCGCCGACGCGCTCGGAGAAGTCGGCGTTGCGCGAGCTCGCGACCGCGACCCCGATCTCCGGGTAGTACGCCACCCGCGAACCGCACTTGGCGCGAAGCTCCAGATCGACCGCGAACTGCGGCGTGTACGGCTGGTAGATCACGACATAGCTGTACGCGTCGCTCGTCGTGTCACACGGGACAGGCTTGCCCTGTGCCGGAGCAGCCGAAGCCACTGAGGCCGCTGAGGCCGCTGTGGCCGTCGGGGCCGCGAGCACACCGGCGGCCAGAGCGGCCACCGTGCCCACGACCGGGACGAGCCAGCGTCGAATCCGGGACATTCCACCTCCACTTGATCGGTGGAGAGAACGTTAGGCAGTCAAACGACTCGCCGCTGTCCCCCATTTGGGGCAATCGTCCGAGTTGCGTCAGTTCGTGTCGGCGTTCTCCGGGACACGCGGGACGCGGGCGGCGCGCACCCCGCGCCAGCCCAGCACGCCGATGATCGTGCCGAGCACGAACGACACCACGGTCAGCACCGCGTGCACGATGAAGTAGGCCGTCGGCGATCCGTCCGCGGCGAAAGCGCGGTCGCTCTCCCACAGATTCTTCGCGAAAGTGATCCAGATGATCCAGGACCACACGCCGAAGGCCAGCAGAAACAGAGAACTACGTCGCGACATCCGCATGCCCTTGAGTATGCAACGTACCGGACGGCGATACATTGCTCGGGTGCACAGCGCTATCCCCCGGTCGCTCAAGGTCCTAGTCATGGCGGTCGCGTCGGGCATCCTCGCCCTCACCGCGCCCCAGCTCGCCGCAGCCACTCCGAAGCCTCCCGTCCAGGCGGAACCCTGCGCGAACCGCGTGGCCCCGCCGCCGCCGGTCGACACCTCGGAGAAGCCCCAGCCCGGCGAAGTGGCTCCCGGGCCGATGCCCGTGCCCGAGCGGCCGGTCGGCGGTGCCCGGCTGGCCGACTGCGGCACCGTGGTGCCGCAGGGCGCGCTCAACCCGCCCGCGGGCAACACCGCCGCGTCGTGGGTGCTGCAGGACCTCGACACCGGAGCCGTGCTCGCCGCGAAGGACCCGCACGCGCGCCAGCGCCCGGCGTCGCTGATCAAGACGCTGCTGGCGCTGGTCGTCGTCACCGAGCTGAAGGCCGACCAGATCATCACGCCCACCAAGGAGGACGCCCAGCAGGAGTGCACCTGCGTCGGCATCACCGCGGGCAGCAAGTACACCGTGGACCAGCTGCTGCACGGGCTGCTGATGCACTCGGGCAACGACGTCGCGCACGCGTTCGCGACCGCGCTCGGCGGCGTCGACAAGACCGTGGCGAAGATGAACGCGCTCGCCGCCGGTATCGGCGCGACGGACACCCGCGCGGCCACCCCGTCCGGGCTGGACGGTCCCGGCATGTCGACCTCGGCCTACGACCTGAGCGTGATCTTCCACTACGCGATGAAACAGCCGGAGTTCGCGAAAGCCGTCGCCACCAAGAACTACGAGATCCCCGCGATCGGCGACAAGCCGGCGATCCCGGTCTACAACGACAACAAGCTGCTCGGGGTGTACCCCGGTTTCCTCGGCGGCAAGACCGGCTTCACCGACGACGCCCGCCACACCTACGTCGGCGGCGCCCAGCGTGACGGCAAGCGGATCGCCGTCGTGATGATGCGCGCCGAGCAGACGCCCACCCGGGTGGTCGAGCAGGCCGGCAAGCTGCTCGACTACGGCTTCGCGCTCGAGGCCGACCACGCCGAAGCCGTCGGGACCATCGACTACCAGGCCCCGGCGAAGCCCGGCGACCCGCCGGGAGCGGCCCCGCAGGCAGCCGCCGTCCAGGGTTCCGCGAACACCGCCGCCCCGGCCGCGGAAGACGCCTTCGGCACCACCGGCTGGATTCTCACCCTGGTGGTGTTCCTGATCATCGCCGGCGGCTTCGTCGTCGGTCACCAGCGCAAAAAAGCCCAGGCCGACAGCGGCGCGTAACCGCGGGATCCGTCGTACGCTCGGTCGTATGACCAAGGTGCCGGAGTCGCTGGGCGTGCCCGCCGCGCGTCCGGTGCTGGACACCCCGGGCAGCGGCACGATCCTCGGTTTCCCGGCCGCCGGCGCCCAAGCCGTCGCCTGGTGGCGGCGACTCCGGGACGCCCACCCGGAAACAGGGCTGTGGCCGCTGCTGATCGACGAAGACACCCCGGCCCGCGTCGCCGCGTGTCCCAGCGAGATTCCGGCCGACGACCTGCCCGGCGGAGCCGAAATCCTGGCTCAGCGCGGGGAAGCCCGGATGTGCTCGTACAGCGACGCGCTGGCCGAAGAGATCCGCGCGGAACGGCGCGGCGAAGGACTGTGGCCCACCGAGCCGGTCCGTCCCGGCTTCCGGCTCGCCGCGGGGCCGAGCGAGGTGACGGTCGCGCTCGTCCCGGCCGAAGCGGGCTGGCGCGTGCCCGAGGTGCTCGGTTACGGCGGCTGGAACGACTACCCCGACCCGGCCGAGCACGCGGCGATCCTGCGTCACTGGCACGGCCGCTACGGCGCCGAGCCGGTGGCGATGACCGGTGACAGCGTGGAACTCTCGCTCGCGCGCCCGCCGCGCACCCGGCTGGACGCGCTGGCGCTGGCCTGGGAATACCGCGCCTACAACGACGGCGAGTACGACTTCTACTTCGCCGACACCCTCACCGAACTCGCCGCCGCCCTCCTCGACGCCGAAGTCCTCCTCGCCCGCTGGGAATGACCCTGAAGGCCACCTTCACGGCGTAAAACGCCGTGAAGGTGGCCTTCAGGGTCATTCGGGCAATGGGCCGTCAGGAACGGCGGCGGACGCCCAGCCAGGCCAGCAAGGCGCCCGCGCTGAACGCACCGGCCGTCGCGCCGAGACCGAAACCGCGCTCCACGGTGATGCTCGGCCGGATCACCACGGGGGCGGGCGGCTCGATCACTGTCTTCAAGTTTTCCTTGGCCGTCGCCGTCCACGCCGTCACGAACAGCAGGAACCGTGAGACGAGGTTCGCGAACACCAGCAGGCCGATCACCGGCCCGAACACCGCGAAACTCGGCGACTTCGTGACGCTGCCCAGATAGATCGTCGCGACCTGCTGCAGGACGACGAACCCGACGGCGGCGAAGATCGCGCCCTTGACCGCGCTGCGCATCGTCACCTGCTCACGCGGGAGCCGGGCGATGACCCACAGGAACACGAGCGTGTTCGCGGCCAGGCCGAGCACGATGGTGGCGACCTTGAGCAGGAACACCGCCCAGCTCTGGTCCGCCAAGCCGACCAGTTCGAGCAGGAAGCGGCCGACCCCGCTGCCCGCCGCCGTCAGGCCGAAGGACACGACGAGCGCCAGCCCGAGGCCGACCAGCGACAGCAGGTCCTTGATCGTGGTGGACACCAGCGGCAGGGCCTTCTTCTCCTGCCCCCACTGCGCGGTGAGCGCGTCGCGCAGGTTGCTCATCCAGCCGATGCCCGAGTACAGCGCGAGCAGCAGGCCGATGATGCCGATGCCGCCGCGGGACTTGAGTGCCGTCGTCACGATCGAGGAGACCGTGTCGTTGAGCCCGGCAGGCACGGACTTCTTGATCCCGTCCGTGATCTGGTCGAGCACCGCCTGGTCACCGCCGACGACGTACCCGACGATCGTGAACGCGACCATCAGGATCGGGATGACCGAGAGCACGCTGAAGTAGGTGATGGCGGCCGCGTAGTGGTTACCATAGCGCTCGGTGAACGCGTCGTTGGCCTGGATCACGTGATCCAGCCACGGGTACTTTCGCCGCAGGCGCGGGAGCAGTTTTTCCTTGTCGTTCGACACCGGCAAACGCTAACCACCGTCCGGCGGCGGCGCAGCGTGAAAACGGGCGTACTAACCCAGTGGAGGCAGGAACCCGATGCGCTCGTAGACGTTCTTGAGCGTCACCGAGGACACCTCACGAGCCCGCTCGGCGCCCCGGGCGAGCACCTTGTCCAGCTCGGTCACATCGTCCAGATAGGACTGGACGCGGGCCTGCAGCGGGGTGACCCACTCGACGAGCACCTCGGCGAGGTCCTTCTTCAGGTCCCCGTAACCCTTGCCATCGTATGCCGTTTCGAGCTCGGGGACCGGGCGCTCGGTCAGCGCCGAAAAAATGGTCAGCAGGTTCGACACCCCGGCTTTGTTCTCCGCGTCGAACACGACCTCGCGGCCGGTGTCGGTGACCGCGGAACGGACCTTCTTCGCCGCGCGCTTCGGGTCTTCGAGCAGCTCGATGAGGCCGTTCGCGGCGGAGGCGGACTTGCTCATCTTCGACGTCGGGTCCTGCAGGTCGAAGATCTTGGCGGTGTCCTTGACGATGTGCGGCTCCGGCACCACGAAGGTCTTGCCGAAGCGGTTGTTGAACCGCTGTGCGAGGTTGCGCGTCAGCTCCAGGTGCTGGCGCTGGTCCTCGCCGACCGGCACGGCGTTGGCCTGGTAGAGCAGGATGTCCGCGGCCTGCAGCACCGGGTAGGTGAACAGCCCGACGCTGGCGCGGTCGGTGCCCTGTTTCGCGGCCTTGTCCTTGAACTGTGTCATCCGGCCGGCCTCGCCGAAGCCGGTCTGGCACTCCAGGATCCAGCTCAGCTGCGCGTGCTCGGGGACGTGGCTCTGCACGAACAGGGCGCTGCGCTCGGGGTCGACGCCGATGGCGAGCAGCTGCGCCGCCGAGATCCGGGTGCGCTCGCGCAGCACCTTCGGGTCCTGCTCGACGGTGATCGCGTGCAGGTCGACCACGCAGTAGAACGTCTCGTGCGTGTCCTGCAGCCGCACCCACTGGCGTAGCGCGCCGAGGTAGTTGCCGAGGTGGAACGAGTCGGCTGTCGGCTGGATCCCGGAAAGCACCCGCAGGCGGGTCTGTACGTCGGACACTCCCGGATTCTGTCAGGAGCACGTTCCCGGACGCTCGTCAGGTGTCCCGGTCGCGGAGACGGGCTTGAGGACGTCGAGCTGTTCGCCGAGCAGCTCGAGTTCGACGCGGACCTGGTCGAGGTCGGCGTCGGAGCCCGATTTCACGGCCAGCCGCAGGACCTCGGCCTCGATCCCGGCGAACTCCTCGGACGAATGGACCAGCCGGTGGAAGATCTCGTGTTCCCGCACGGCCCCGACGTCCCCGCGCTCCCGGCCGGGCAGCAGCCCGCGGCCGAGCTCGGCGAGCGCCTCGACCTCCGAGAGCTTGTCGTGCGTCGTGTCGGCGATGGAGAACAGCCAGTCGCGGGCGGCCGACGGCTCGAGCACCCGGACCGTGCGCTCGATCATTCGGACCGATTCCTGGCAGCTCGCCACCGGCGGGCGCCACGGGTCGTCGCCCCGCTCGACGCGCTCGATGAGCTCGGCGACGCTGACCCTGGACGAATCCGGTTCGAACCACGCGGGCGCCGCCGCGGGCGGGCGCGGCCCGCCGAGGCCACGCACGAAGACGAGCACCGAACCGACCGCCGCGCCGAGCCCGCCACCGCAGATCAGGGCCATCAGCGCCAGCGACCCGATGTTGTCGACGGGGTTGTCCTCGGGGAAGCGACCGGTGATCAGCGCCGTCGACACGATGACGACGAGCAGGGCCAGGATGCCGGACGCGGTGCAGATGCCGACCGGCCGACGGCCACGCCGGGGCGGCGGCTGGTGTTCGACGGGCACGTCAACCCCCTCCTGACCTCGCCGAGCCTACCGGTGGCGCGGGCCGGGCGGAGCAGGATTCAGTGGTGCCGGAACTGCGGGCGGACGGTCTGGTCGTCGCCGAAGGCGCCCCTGGCCATCACGGTGGCCTCACGGACCGGCGAGGGCTCGCGCGGCTTTTCGGCCGCGGCAGCCGCGGCCTCGGCGGCGCGGGCCTTACGACGCTGACGCAGCACACCGGCGGTCATGCCGAGGATCCCGAGCACGACAGCCACCAGTCCGACCGGGCCCAGCACGCCGAACGACACCGTGCCGGTCTCCGCGTGCACGCTCGTCTCGTCGGCCAGCGCGACGCCACCGGCGCCGAGCGCCAGCACGGCGGACACCGCGGCGAGCACGGCGGACACCGCGGCGAGCACGGCGGACCGGCGCGCGACGCGCAGGGCTGACCGCAACAGGAGATGAACTGGGTGCTGCACCGGAGTGCCTCCAGGAACGTGACTGGTTCGGAGTTGTTCCGCGGACCTTGTAGCTCTCACCCATAAGAGTGACCTAAAACGGGTCGATGGTCAAAAAGCTACCGAGCGTGTCAAGTCCTGGGCCTTCTGACCGACGTGGGGGACAAGACTAGCGCCCGGATGGGGGGCTGTGACGCGCGCCCCTCCCCATCCGGCGTAGTCCGTGGTCAGCGGCGCGTAACCGGCCACTCACGCGTTTTCGACTTGCCCACAAGCGAAGCCCCCTGTGTACAACTCGTCCGGACACCCGATCCGGGTACCCCTGCCGGATCTCCTTGTCCGATCGGCGTCCGGTCCGTTCAGCCAATCGGCGGAGCGCGGATGACGCTCCGCGACACCGGGGATAGGCCGATTGGTCACATCGCGTCGATCTCCACCAGAACGAGAACTGCCTGTTGGCTTCTGTCACACATTGGCCTATACCTATTTGGTGTAGACCAATTCTGCACCGGCCGGCCGCCGACGAAGTCCACCGAGGACAAAGGAGTTTTCTGGTGTCGATACGTCGTTTCTTCGCGGTCGCCGCGGCGGCCATCGCGGTCGGTTCCTTGGCTGTGCTCTCCCCTGTTTCACCCGCTTCGGCGGCACCGGCCTGCGTGACACCGTGGAGCTCCGGCGCTGTCTACACCGGCGGCCAGACGGCCTCCTACGGCAGCCACAACTGGTCCGCGAAATGGTGGACACAGAACGAAACCCCGGGCAACGCCGACGTGTGGTCCGATTCGGGCGCCTGCGGCGGAGGCGGCACGACCCCGCCGTCCGGCACCGGTTTCGTCGTCAGCGAAGGCCAGTTCAACCAGATGTTCCCCAGCCGGAACTCGTTCTACACCTACAGCGGCCTGACCACGGCGATGAGCGCGTACCCCGGGTTCGCCAACACCGGCAGCGACACGGTCAAGAGGCAGGAAGCGGCGGCGTTCCTCGCCAACGTCAACCACGAGACAGGCGGGCTCGTCTACATCGTCGAGCAGAACACCTCGAACTACCCGCACTACTGCGACACCAGCCAGTCCTACGGCTGCCCGGCGGGCACGGCCGCGTACTACGGCCGCGGGCCGATTCAGCTCAGCTGGAACTTCAACTACAAGGCGGCGGGCGACGCGCTCGGCATCGACCTGCTGCACAACCCGAACCTGGTGCAGAACGACGCGGCCGTCGCCTGGAAGACCGGCCTCTGGTACTGGAACACGCAGAACGGCCCCGGCACGATGACCCCGCACGACGCGATGGTCAACAGCCGCGGCTTCGGTGAGACGATCCGCAGTATCAACGGCAGCATCGAGTGCAACGGCGGCAACCCGGCGCAGGTCCAGAGCCGGGTCGACGCCTACACCCGCTTCGCGGGCATCCTCGGCGTGAGCCCCGGCGGCAACCTCAGCTGCTGACGCCGAGTGGGGACGCCGCCCACGAAGCCGCGGTCCCCCGCCCGAACCCGGAACCGCCCGCGATCACCTCGCGGGCGGTTCCGGCGTCCGGAGCTCAGCCGCACTGCCAGGTGAACAGGGCCTTGTCGAACCTGCGGGCGGCCAGGTCTTCCGGCTTGATCAGCCAGTACAAGGCTCCGGCGTCGCCCCACATCAGGTCGCCGTCGCTCTCGATCTGGGCGAGCAGGATCCAGCGCGCGGCCTCGGCGCCGAGGCGGGGATCGGACCAGATCTCCCCACCGCCGAGTGCGGTGATCGCGATCTCGAACTCGACCCCACCTTGGACGGGCCGGGCGTGGCCGCCGATCTGGTGCCACGGCTCACTGATGGCGTCGATGAGCACGTCCTCGAAACCGGCGGCGTCCAGCGCTTCGTCCAATGTCTCCCCGCTGGCGAGCTTGGCCTCGCACAGCAGTGCGTGACCCGGCTGGGGAGGTGTCGAGACGACGTCCGCGGTGAGCTTGACCTGCTCGAACGGCGTCAATCCTTCGGGCGCGGCCCGCGGCTCGACCAGGGTCCCGGCGGGGACGTAGACCACTCGCGCACCGGCCATCGACGCCGGATCGGCGCAGTAGACCAGCGCGCTCCCGTCGTCGAACTGGCCGTCGAAGTAGAAGAACAGCAGCGTGCCGTCCGCGGGCAGCGCGATGTCGAGCTCGCGCCGGGGCAGCGCCGCGCACTCCACGGACGCGACGAAGGAGAGCGGCCCGTTGCCCGGCCACTCCGGCCATTCGACCTTGGCGGGGAGCTCCGGGGCGCCCCCGAGCCTGCCGACGACCACCCCGCCACCGCTCTCGGCGGCGGAAAGCCGCACGGCGGGGCGCAGCAGGCTGATCCACCGCGCGGCCGCCTCGGCGGGGAGATGCTGCTCGGCGAGGGCGCCTAAGGACGTCGTCGAAGTCATGCGCTCATTCTGCCGACCACCACCGACAGAAACCGGCGCCGCTAGCCGGGGAAGTCGAGATCGTAGGTGGCGGTCACCGGGGCGTGGTCGGACCAGCGCTGGTCGTAGGACTCGGCACGCTCGACGACCACGGAAGTGCACAGCTCGGCCAGCCCGGGGGTCGCGACCTGGAGGTCGATGCGCCAGCCGGAGTCGTTGTCGAAGGCCTTCCCCCGATAGGACCACCAGCTGTACGGACCGGGACCCGCCGGATCCAGCTTGCGCTGGACGTCGACATACCCCGCCTCGTCGAAAACCCGCCCGAGCCACTCGCGCTCTTCTGGTAGGAAGCCGGAATTCTTCCGGTTGGTACGCCAGTTCTTCAGGTCGATCTCGGCATGGGCGATGTTCCAGTCCCCGACGACGACGACCTCGCGCCCCTCGGCCGCGGCCTTGGCCCGCAGCTCACCGAGGTACGGCAGGAAGGCGGCCATGAAGCGCTCCTTCTCCTCCTGCCGCGGCGTACCGACGTCGCCGCTGGGCAGGTAGAGACTGGCGACGACGACCTTCGGCAGATGCAGCTCCGCATACCGCCCGCTGTCCTCGAACTCCTGCTCCCCGAAGCCGACCCGCACAGCCTCGGGCTCGACGCGGCTGTACAACGAGACGCCATTGCGGCCCTTGGTCACCGACGGAGCGTGCTGCACGTGCCACCCGTCAGGCGCGGCAGCTTCAACCGGTAATTCCGACTCGAGCGCACGAACCTCCTGACAGGCAACAACATCCGCGCGGCCGGCCCCAAGCCACTCCACGAACCCCTTCTTGGAAGCAGCCCGGAGTCCATTGACATTCACAGTCGAGACGGTAAGCACGCCGGTCACGCTACCCGCCACCCCCGACAAGTCCCTGAAGGCCACCTTCACGGCGTCTAACGCTGTCATGGTGGCCTTCAGGGGCACGCATGAAACGGTCATGGCGGTATTAAACGGGCGAATGGGTGGACTTTTCGTCCTTTGTGGAGGGTAGGCGGCTTCGAAGGACAGGCGCCCGAGGCTTCGAGCGGCGGCTGCTGCGACAGTTCTCAGACGCGTTCTTAGCTTGTTGTTTAACCTGTTTGGTTCGTTGCGTTTGTGGCTCTTGTGTCCGTTTTGGGGTTCTTTCCGACGTGGCATACGACAGCGCGGTGGGTGTTTCGTGAGCCTGGTGGGCGGCCTGGGCC
>NZ_JAYMZS010000120.1:0-26384 GCF_035828755.1 Amycolatopsis sp. H20-H5
ACGTGGCCCCGGCGCGCAGCACCGGCGCCATCAGCTCGGCCATCGCGGCGCCGACCGCGGCGTGTCCTTCCCAGCCCCAGTGCATCCCGTCGGGATTGCCCCGCCCGCTCAGGACGTGCTCGCCGACGACCAGGGAAAGGTCCAGCAACGGCACGCCCGCCCGCTCACCCCAGGCGCTCATCGCGGCGGCCGCGCGAGGACGCGCGGTGTGCACGTGCCCATAGGAAGCCGCCCGGTGCACCGAAGGAAGCATGCCGAAGATCGGCAGCTCCGGACGAAGGGCCCGCAAGGCACCGACCGCCGTGTCGAGGTAGTGGACCGTGAGTTTCGCGGGCAGCACGGTGGGACGCCCGCGGAAGGCGATCGCGAGTTTCGGTTGTGCCGCGAGATAAGCGCGGCGCACTTCCCTGCGCAGCGCGTCAGGCCTCAGGTACTTCAACCCGGTGCGCAGGTAGGTCGGCAGCGGCGAAGGCAGCGTGTCCATGCTGCCCACCGCGAACACCACGGCGTCTACCCCGCGCAGGTCCGCCCAGACGCGCGGGTCGCCGGTGAGCGACCACCAGGCGTCCCTTGCCGTCCAGCCGATCCCGGCGACGACGTCGGCCCGGCCGCCGAGCGCCGCGGCGGCGAGGTTCGGCCACAGCCGTGGTTCGTCGGAGGGGTAGGCGTCGTCAGGACCGTGGAAGCTCAGGGAATCGGCGAACACCAGCAGGCGTGGCGCCATCGGCTGTTATCCCGTGATGCCGGCGTTGTACGCGTACAGGCGCCAGTTGCCGTCACGCTTGGCGAGCTCGACCCAGTGGCAGTTGGCGATGCCGCCCAGCGCGGGCCACGCCGGCACCGGCAGGCCCATGAGCCGGGCTGTCAGCGCGATGATCAGGCCGCCGTGCGAGGCCAGGAAGACGGTTTCGCCCTCGTCCGCGGCCGACTGCTCGAGGTCGGTGACCACCTCGGTCGCCCGCTCGGCGACGTCCACCCTGGACTCCCCGCCCGGCGGGGCCCAGGTGGCGTCGACGCGCCACTTGTCTCGCTCACCGGGGTACGCCGCGTCGACCTCGTCCCCGGTGAGCCCCTGCCATTCGCCCAGATGGGTCTCGCGCAGGCGCTTGTCGACCCGCAGCGGGACGCCGATGGCCTCGGTGAGCACCGTCGCGGTGTCGGTGGCCCGGCTGAGGTCCGAGGCGATCACCAGATCGGGTGAGAAGCGGGCCAGTGCGGGCACGGCGAAGCGGGCCTGGTTCCAGCCGACCGGGGTCAGCGCGGAATCCAGGTGCCCCTGCATTCGCCCGGCGGCGTTGTAGTCCGTTTCGCCGTGCCGCCAGAGCACCAGCCGGCGCGGACTCACGCGGCCGGTCCGTCGGCGGAGTCCTCCTCGGTGGAGGCGAGCTCAAGGCCTTCGACCTCGATGCGGGGGCAGTCCTTCCACAGCCGCTCCAGGCCGTAGAACGAACGCTCCTCCTGGTGCTGGACGTGCACCACGACGTCGACGTAGTCCAGCAGCACCCAGCGGCCCTCACGGGCGCCCTCGCGGCGCACCGGCTTGTGGCCGCCGATCCGGAGCTGCTCCTCGACGTTGTCGACGATGGCACCGACCTGGCGCTCGTTGGGGGCGGACGCGATGACGAAGGCGTCGGTGATCACGAGCTGGTCGGACACGTCCAGCACGACCACGTCGCTGGCCTTCTTGTCCGCCGCCGCATGGGCGGCCGCTACGGCCAGCGCTCGTGCCTCGGACGTGGCTGTCACAGTGCTCAGTGCTCCTCGGGGTGTAGGTTCGCACCCTTCGGATAGGCGGGTGCGCCCGACGAGGGTACCCGGAGCGCCGGACGCCCCGTCAGTCACTCACCTCGTCCTTTGCGGTAGAGGTCGGTCTTCGTGATGTAGCGCACCACCCCGTCGGGGACGAGGTACCAGACGGGCTCGCCGCGCTCGACGCGTTCCCGGCACGTCGTGGACGAGATCGCCATCGCGGTCACCTCCACCAGGCTGACCTTGCCGCTGGGCAGATGGTGGGAGTTGAGCCGGTAACCCGGCCGGGTCACACCGATGAAATGCGCGAAGTCGAACAGCTCGTCTGCGTTGCGCCAGGTGAGGATCTGCTCGAGCGCGTCGGCGCCGGTGATGAAGAACAGCTGGTCGTCCGGGTACTCCTGGTGCAGGTCGCGCAGGGTGTCCACGGTGTAGGTCTGGCCCTTGCGGTCGATGTCGACGCGGCTGACCGAGAACACCGGGTTGGACGCCGTCGCGATGACCGTCATGAGATAGCGGTCCTCGGCGCGGGTGACCACCCGATCGACCTTCTGGTACGGCTGGCCCGTCGGCACGAAGATGACCTCGTCGAGCGCGAACCGCGACTGGACTTCGCTGGCGGCGACCAGGTGCCCGTGGTGCACGGGGTCGAACGTGCCGCCCATGACCCCGATCCGGCGTGGTGACATGGAAACGAGCCTATACATCGACGGGGGACGCGGCGCGCGGGTCGCCTCCCGCTCCCTGGCAGGCGGCCCGCACGCCACGCTCCGGCGGACCGAGGGGAACCGCCGGACGCCGGTTCACTCCCCCGAGAGGAACCCGCGTGCCCGGGAGAGTCGGGTCCTGGGCCGCCATGACGTCATCCATGATTGTGTTCTAGGTCACATTACCCCGCGGGAAGCGCGGTGACCGGTCCGTTCACCCCAGGGCGGGCCGCGGCCTGTCGGACCGATGGGGTAGAGGTGGGGGCGTGGACACCTCAACTCTGCGGGACCGGGCCGAGACGCTGCTGCGGGCGCTGGCCGGCGAGAACGCGACCCTGCGCGAAGACCAGTGGACGGCCATCGAGGCGCTGGTAGCCCATCGCCGCCGCGCGCTCGTGGTGCAGCGGACCGGTTGGGGAAAGTCCGCGGTCTACTTCCTGGCCACGGCCTTGCTGCGGGAGCGGGGCAGCGGCCCGACTGTGATCATCTCGCCGCTGCTCGCGCTCATGCGCAACCAGATCTCCGCCGCGGCCAGGGCCGGGATCCACGCGGCGACGATGAACTCGGCGAACGCCCAGGAGTGGGACAAGGTCCAGGAGGCGATCGCCGCCGGTGAGGTCGACGTGCTGCTGGTCAGCCCGGAGCGGCTCAACAACCCCGACTTCCGCGACACCGTGCTGCCCAAGCTGACCGCGACGGCCGGGCTGCTGGTGGTCGACGAGGCGCACTGCATCTCCGACTGGGGGCACGACTTCCGCCCGGACTACCGGCGCCTGCGCACGCTGCTGGCGGAGCTGCCCGACGGCGTGCCCGTATTGGCCACCACGGCGACGGCGAACGACCGGGTGGCCACCGACGTCGCCGAGCAGCTGGGCATCGGTGACGGCGCGGGCACGCTGGTCCTGCGGGGCACCCTGGACAGGGAGAGCCTGCGGCTCTCGGTGTGCAAGCTGCCGACGTCGCAGGCCAGGCTCGGGTGGCTCGCCGAGCACCTGGAGACCCTGCCCGGCTCCGGCATCATCTACACGCTCACCGTCGCCGCCGCCCACGACGTCGCGGGCCTGCTCACCGAGCGCGGGTACCCCGTGGCGGCGTACACCGGCAAGACCGACCCGGCGGACAGGCAGGCCGCCGAGGACGACCTGCTGGCCAACCGGGTGAAGGCACTGGTGGCCACCTCGGCGCTCGGCATGGGGTTCGACAAGCCGGACCTGGGTTTCGTGGCCCACCTCGGCGCGCCCTCCTCGCCGATCGCGTACTACCAGCAGGTCGGCCGTGCCGGGCGTGGCGTCGAGCGCGCGGAGGTCATCCTGCTGCCCGGCCACGAGGACAAGGACATCTGGGCCTACTTCGGCTCGCTCGCCTTCCCGGCGGAGTCGAAGGTGACCCAGGTGCTCAACGCGCTCGCCTACGCGGACCGTCCACAGTCGACAGCCGCGCTGGAGCCGATGGTGGAGCTTTCGCGGTCGCGCCTGGAGATGGTGCTGAAGGTGCTGGACGTCGACGGCGCGGTGCGCCGGGTCAAGGGCGGCTGGGAAGGCACCGGGCAGGACTGGCAGTACGACAAGGAGCGCTACGCCAGGGTCAGCGCCGCGCGGGACCGCGAGCAGTCCGCGATGCTGGAGTACCTCGACACCCCCGGCTGCCGGATGGAGTTCCTGCGCCGCCAGCTCGACGACCCGGACGCGACCCCGTGCGGCCGCTGCGACAACTGCACCGGCGAGTACTGGGACGCCTCGGTGTCGGACGAAATCGCCGACGCCACCCGGCAGCGGCTGCAGCGCCCCGGCGTCGAGGTCACGGCGCGGCGCATGTGGCCGACCGGGATGTCCGGGCTCGCCGTGCCCCTGTCCGGGCGCATCGCGGCGGGCGAGCAGGCCGAGCCGGGGCAGGTGCTGGGCAGGCTCACCGACGTCGGCTGGGGGACAAAGCTGCGTGAGCTCGTCGGCGCCCAGGCGAAGGACGGCGACGTGCCGGACTCGGTGTTCCAGTCCTGCATCGAGGTGCTGAAGGGCTGGCAGTGGGCCGAACGCCCGGTGGCCGTGGTCGAGATCCCGTCGGCGACGCGACCCCGGCTCACCCACAGCCTCGCGACCAGGCTGGCCACCGTGGGCAGGCTGGAGTTCCTCGGCAGCCTGGAGTCCGCCGGGCCTCCCCCGCGCCAGGCCAACAGCGCGCAGCGGCTGGCCGACCTGTGGCAGCGGCTCAGCCTTCCCGGCGAGGTGGCCGAGCGGATCGCGGCCACGCCGGGGCCGATCCTGCTGGTAGACGACCTGATCGACACCGGCTGGACGATGACGCTGGCCACCCGGTTGCTTCGCAAGTCGGGAGCGAAGGCCGTCCTGCCGTTCGCGCTGGCCAGTACCTCCTGAGCACCCGGGGCCCCGGCCGCCCGGACGAGTGAGACGCGCATGACAGAACGTTCTGTTTCATTTTCGTTGACCACCCAGCAGATCTGCCCCGCGGCCGAGACGATCGTCCTGGTCCACGGGTTGTGGATGACGCCGTTGAGCTGGGAGAACTGGATCAAGCGCTACGAGGGCTTCGGCTTCAAGGTGCTCGCACCCGCCTGGCCCGGCCTCGAAGGCGGCGAAGCGGCGATCCGTCGCCACTGGCCGGGCTCGGCATCACCGAGATCGTCGACCACTACGAGCGGGTCATCCGCGCGCTGGACAAGCCGCCGATCATCATCGGCCACTCGTTCGGCGGGACCTTCGTCCAGCTGCTGCTCGACCGCGGGCTCGGGGCCGCGGGCGTGGGCGTCGACTCCGGGCCGGTGAAGGGCGTGCTGCGCCTGCCGCTGTCGGCCCTGCGCTCCGCGAGCCCGGTCATCGGCAACCCCGCGAACCGCCGAAGAGTCGCGGAAGGTCTACGACCGCTACCACATCCCCGCGGCCGCCCGGGTGCTGTTCCAGGGCGCGTTCGCCAACTTCACGCCGCACGCCGTCACCAAGGTCGACTTCACCCGGCCGGGCCGGGCGCCGCTGCTGTTCATCGGCGGCAGCCGGGACCACATCGTGCCGCCCGCGATGAACAAGGAGAACGTGCACCGCTACCGCAACTCGGCCTCGGTCACCGAATACGTGGAGTTCCCCGGCCGCACCCACTACATCGTCGGGCAGGACGGCTGGGAGGACGTCGCCGACAAGGCACTGTCCTGGGCCGTCGGCCACACCCCGGTCAAGAGCTAGCCGCGGCGCGACAGCCCATCCTGCGACAGCTTCTTCCGGCAACAGCTTCTTCCGGCAACGCGGCATTTCTGGCAAAGTCCCAACGCACCACGGGGCGAACAGGAGGTGCCGGATGACCGAGTCGACCACGGGCACGGGGGTCCGGCACCGGCTGCCGGTGCGCAAGCTGTTCGCGGCGAGCGTGGGCAACGCGCTGGAATGGTTCGACTGGACCGTTTACGCGACCTTCAGCATCTACTTCGCGACCGCGTTCTTCCCGTCCGGCAACGACACCCTGGCGTTGATCAACACCTTCGCGACCTACGCGCTGGCGTTCTTCTTCCGGCCGCTCGGCGGGATCATCCTCGGCCGGTTCGCCGACCTGCGCGGCCGCAAGCCCGCGATGATCCTGACCATCGTGCTGATGGCGGGCGGCTCGGTGGCGATCGGGCTGCTCCCGACCTTCGCGCAGGTCGGCTGGCTGGCGCCGATCCTGCTGCTGCTCGCCAGGGTCGCCCAGGGCCTTTCGCTCGGCGGCGAGGTGTCCAACGCGTCGGCCTATCTCGGCGAGATCGCGCCGCCCGCGCGGCGCGGCCGGTACTCCGCGTTCTTCTACATCTCCACCGGCGCCGCCGTGCTGATCGCGTCGGTCCTCGGTTTCGTGCTGTCGAAGAACATGGACCGGGCACAGCTGAACTCCTACGGCTGGCGGATCCCGTTCCTGCTCGGCGGGGTGCTCGGGGTCATCGGCCTGTGGCTGCGGCGCAGCCTCGCCGAGACCGAGCAGTTCGAGCAGAACAAGGTCAAGGCCCAGCGGGTCAAGCGGCCGCTGCGGACCACGTTGGTCGAGCACCCGCGCGCGGTCGGGCAGCTGATCGGTTTCACGATGCTGTCGACGCTCTGCTACTACACGTTCTTCAGCGCGCTCACCTCGTTCGCGGTCAAGACTCGAAAGGCGGGCGACGTCGAGGTCTTCCTCGCGCTGTCCGTCGCCACCGCGTTGTTCGTCGCGCTGCAGTACCCGATGGGCGCGCTGGCGGACCGCTTCGGCCGTAAACCCCAGCTGCTCGTCTGGTCCGCGGCGACGGCGATCCTGGTGGTGCCACTGTCCACTTTGGTGCGACCGGGCTTCGGCGGGCTGCTCGTGGTGTTCTGCGTCGGCCTGTGCCTCTACACCGCGATGACCTCGATCGCGCCCGCCATCATGAGCGAGCTGTTCCCGACCGAACTGCGCGGGCTCGGCATCGGCGCCTGGTACAACCTCACCGTCGCGGTGTTCGGCGGCACCGCTCCCCTGGTGCTCAGCGCGCTGTCCGGCGCGGGCGTGTCGACGTTGTTCTTCTGGTACGTCGCGGCGGCGGCGGTGATCTCGTTCCTGGTGATCCTCAAGCTGCCCGAGACCAAGGGCAGCGAGCTGCGCTGAAACCGCGTCGCGGGGCCGGTCCCGCCCTGGCTACGCTCGCCCCTTCGGCGATCAGCGAAGGAGGGACACCGTGCGGTACGGTGATGTGGGCGAGGAACTGGCGCGACGCGTGGTGGACACGCTCCGGCGCGAACTCGACGTCGAACTGACCCCCGGCGAGGCACTCGTCCGGGTTTCGCCACGCGACGGCGTCGACTACCAGTGCGACGTCGCGATGAGTCTCGGCAAGCGGCTCGGCCGCGCTCCCCGCGAGATCGCGGCGGACCTGGCGGCCAAGACCGACCTCGCGGACCTCACCGAAACGCCCGAAGTCGCCGGGCCCGGGTTCCTCAACTTCGTACTGCGGCGCGACTGGCTCGAAGCGCGCGCGGCGGCGCTGGCCGGGGATCCGCGGCTCGGGGTCGCCCCGGCCGAACAGCCGCGGCGCGTGGCGATCGACTACAGCAGCCCGAACGTGGCGAAGGAAATGCACGTCGGGCATCTGCGCTCGTCGGTCATCGGTGACGCGATCACCCGGCTGCTGCGGTTCTCCGGGCACGAGGTGATCCCCCACAACCACCTCGGCGACTGGGGCACGCCGTTCGGCATGTTGATCGAGCAAGTGCTCAACGACGGCGCGAGCGGGCCGCGCACGATCAGCGACCTCAACGAGTTCTACCGGGCCGCGCGGGCGACATTCGACGCCGACGAGGCGTTCGCGACGCGTGCCCGTGATCGCGTGGTGCTCCTGCAGAGCGGCGACGAAGCCACGGTCGCGGTGTGGCGGCAGCTCGTGGACGAGTCGATGTCGCATTTCAGCCGCGTCTACGAACTCCTGGATGTGGAGCTGACACCTGAGGACAGCTACGGCGAGAGCTTCTACAACCCGCACCTGGCCGCGGTCGTGGAAGACCTGGAAGCGGCCGGGCTCACCGAGATCAGCGATGGTGCGGTGTGTGTCTTCCCGCCAGGCCACCGCAATCGCGAAGGCGACCGGTTGCCGCTGATCGTGCGCAAGCGCGACGGTGGCTTCGGCTACGCGGCGACCGACCTGGCGACCGTGCGCTACTGGACGGCCGAGCGCGGGGTGACAGACCTGCTTTACGTCGTCGGCTCCCCGCAGGCGCAGCATTTCGCGATGCTCTTCGCGGTCTGCCGGTCGGCGGGCTGGCTCACCGGCGAGCACCAGGCCGTGCACATCGGGTTCGGTTCGGTGCTCGGCCAAGACGGCAAGACGATGCGCACCCGCTCCGGCGAGTCGATCAAACTCGCCGACCTGCTGTCCGAGGCCGTGGAGCAGGCTTCGGCGCGCCTGGACGGCCGGTCCACCGAGGATCGGCACGACGTGGCGACCGCCGTGGGCATCGGAGCGGTCAAGTACGCCGACCTGTCCAGCGACCGGGAACGGGACTACACGTTCTCCTGGGACCGGATGCTTTCCCACGAGGGCAACACCTCGGTGTACCTCCAGTACGCGGTGGTCCGGGCCCGCTCGCTGCTGGCCAAGGCCGACCGGGAGCTCGACGGCACGCGAGTACGGATCACCGATCCGGCCGAACGCGCGCTCGTGCTCACGCTGCTCCGCTTCCCGGAAGCAGTGCGCGCCGCGACTTCGGCCTACGCGCCGCACAAGTTGTGCACGTTCCTGTACGAGACCGCCGTCGCGTTCTCCCGGTTTTTCGAACGCTGCCCGGTGCTCAGCGCGGAGGACGCCGAGGTCCGCGCGTCACGGCTCGTCCTGGTGGACCTGACCTCGAAGACGTTGACGCTCGGCCTGTCCCTGCTCGGCATCTCGGCACCGGACCGGCTGTAGCGGGAGCAAGGGACCCTTACTGCCGCGTGGGCGACAGTAAAGGTCCCTTGCTTCTCAGGAGGCGGCAGGCTCGCTGAACACACGCCGCTTCAGCGGGGGAACCGCTTCGAAGAGGCGGAACATGCCCTTCGCCATCCCGCGGCCGACCCTGCTGTCCGACACGAACTGCTCCGCGCTCCGCAGCGAGTCGCGCACCGCCGCGAAGCCGTACTCCCGCATCTGCCGCTCGTAGTCGCCGATGGCGTCCAGCAGGTCACGGCCGCGGTCGGCCGCGACCAGGTTGCGGCAGAGCAGGCGGGCGTCGCGCAGCGCGATGTTCGCGCCGATGCCACGGAACGGCGTCATGCTGTGGATCGCGTCACCCAGCAGCGTGACCGGGGACGGCTCCCAGGCGTCGACCGGCTCGGAGGTCCAGATGGGCAGCATGGTCACCGTGCCTGCCGGGGAGTCGGCCACCACCCGGCGGAGGCCGGGATGCCAGTCCGCGATCAGGCCGCCGACCAGGTCACGCAGGTCCCCACCGGCCATAGTGGACAGTGCGGCCGGGTCGGGATACCGCGCTCGATCCGCCGCGTAGGCCCACATGAGGTAGCTGCCGGTGTTGTCGAACAGGACGCCGTCGGCCTCGGCGGTGACGTCGTTACCGCCGAAACCGTTCACCTCCTCACGCATTCGGTGGGGCGCCACGAACATGCCGCACCCCCGGGGCGGCATGACCGAGTTCGGACCGTCGACGAGCCGGGCGGGCAGCAGGCGCCTGCTCTCGTCCGTCAGCCGGAACTTGCCCGCGATCGCGAGGATGCCGGTGTCCTTTCGCACGGCGTGCGGAAGCCGTTGCCCGCGCACCGGAGACCCTGACCCGTCCGCGCCGATCACCACGTCCGCGACAGCCGTGCTGCCATCGGCGAAGAAACAGGTGATCTCGCCGTCCGCATCCTGCTCGTAGCGCTCGAACCTCTTGTCGTAGTGCAGCACGCCTGCCAACCCGGACGACAGCACCTGGTGCAGCGTGATGCGGCTGACCGAGTAGTGCGAAGACTCGGGCGCCGAGCTCCGGATCAGGTCTTCCCCCAGCAGCAGCAGTTCGCGCAGTTGCTCGGTGACGAACCCGAACGCGGCGTCCTGCTCACCCGAAGTCGCCACGAACGCGTCCCACAGCCCGGACGGCAGACACTCGTGCAGAGCTCGCGCGCCCTGGGGGTTGATGTGCACCCGATACCCCTGCAGCCGCTCGGTGCGTGTGCGGCTCCGTTCGTACACGGCGACGTCGACGCCTGCCTGATGCAGCCCTTGCGCCAGGCAGAGCCCGCCGGTGCCCCCACCGATCACCGCTACCCGAAGTTTCCCCGTCATCCCCTGACTCCTTCCGTGTCGGGACCATAATCATCCTTACGTATGATTAAATCAACTCGAAAGATGATTAACTCATCGACTAGGGTGAGGACGTGTCCGAAGCCCTTCCTCGCAAGCCCCGACGCTCCCCTGGTGACGGCGAGCGCCAGCGCGACCCCGAACGGACGAAGGCGCGGATCATCGACGCCGCGAAGGCCGAGTTCGGGGCGAAAGGGTTCGCCGCGGCGCGGGTCGGGGACATCGCCGACCGCGCGGGCGTGAACAAACAGCTGATCTCGTACTACTTCGGTGGCAAGGAAGGGCTCTACCAGGAGGTGGCCTCGGGGTCCTTCCGCACCGGCCGCGCCATCTCCGATCCTGGCAGCCCGCTGGCGGAGGTCGTCTCGCAGTTCGTGCTCAGCACCTTGGCCGACCCGGACCTGGCGCGGCTGTTCCTGCGCGAGAACCTCACCGAAGACGCGTCCGGCGACGTCGGCGTCGAAGCCCAGCGGGAGTTCATGCAGCAGCAACTCGAGCACGTGCGCGGGCGGCAGGAAGCCGGGGACGCCCCAGCCGACGTGGACCCGGCCTACCTGATGGTCGCGCTCATGGGAGCGTCGAGCGCGGCACTGGCGCTGCCCAGGGTGGTGCGGGCGATCACCGGCTTGGAGCCGGACTCACCGGAATTCGTCCGGAAGTACGCGGAGCAGCTCGCGCGGCTCGTCGCGCATCTCGGGAAGTAGAGCTCAGCGGCGCAAGGGCACCAGATCGTCCGCGTGCACGACCTCGCGGCGCTGCTCGGCGGGCAGTTCGTGACTGGACCGGCCGATCAGCTCTGGCAGCTCGCTCGCGTCGAACGCGACGACCCCGCGCGCGACCGGACGATCCTTCAAATCGACCAGGTCCACGACGTCACCAGCCTGGAAATCCCCGGTCACGCCGGTGATCCCGGCCGCGAGCAGTGACCGGCGGCGGCGCACCACGGCGGCGACAGCCCCGTCGTCCAGCTGCAGCCTGCCGTTGACGCCCGCCGCGTAACCGAGCCAGAACCGGCGGGCAGACAGGCGGGAGTCCGCGGCGGTGAACGCCGTGCCGACCTCGGCGGCGCCGAGCGCGTCACCGGCCGCCGCGGCGGAAGCCAGCAGCACCGGGATGCCCGCCGCGGCCGCCGTACGGGCGGCGGCAAGCTTCGAAACCATGCCACCGGTGCCGAGCCCCGAGCTCGACATGCCGACCGAAATACCGTCCACATCGGACTCACCGGAAACCTCGGTGATCTTGCGAGTGGCGCCGTCACGGGGATCCCCGTCATAAAGAGCGTCCACATCGGACAGAAGGACCAACGCGTCGGCGCCGATCAGGTGCGCCACCAGCGCGGCGAGCCGGTCGTTGTCACCGAAGCGGATCTCCTCGGTGGCGACCGTGTCGTTCTCATTGACCACCGGCACCGCACCGAGCGCCAGCAGCCGGGAGAACGTCGCCTGCGCGTTGCGATAGTGCGCGCGCCGCACCACGTCGTCCGAGGTCAGCAGGACCTGGCCGACAGTCAGCGAATACCGGCCGAACGACTCGGCGTACGCGTGGGCCAGCGCGAGCTGACCCACGCTGGCGGCCGCCTGCTGGGATGGCAGGTCGCCCGGCCGTTTGCGCAGGCCCAGCGGCGCGAGTCCGGCGCCGATCGCGCCGGAGGACACCAGCACGATCTGCGTCTCCCGCGCCACCCGCGCGGCGATCGCGTCGACCAGCGCGTCCAGCCTGGCCGTGTCGAGCCCGTCCCCGGCCGTGGTCAGCGCGGACGAACCCACCTTGACCACCAGACGACGCGCACCCGCTATCGCCCGCCGGGTTTCACTCAACTTTCCAGCTCCGCCTCGTCGTCGTCGGAGAAGATCTCGAGCTCGTTGACGTTCTTCTTGGCCGAGTCCACCGGCACGGAGCTGGCGACGCCCGCCACCGGGTCCGGCCCGTCACGGCGGATGCGGCGCGCTTCCTTGCGGTCGCCGGCGCCGACGCGATTGCTGTTCTCCAGCCGGATGTCGGTGCCGCGGCCGGACAGGTGCGTCGCGATCCCGGCCGGGGTCGACGGCTCCCACTCGAACTGCACGTCGCCGATGGTGACCGGGCTGCCGGGCTTCGCGCCCTTGCGCGCCAGCGTGTCCTCGACGCCGAGCCGGTTGAGCCGGTCCCCGAGGTAGCCCACGGCCTCGTCGTTGGTGAAGTTGGTCTGGCGGATCCAGCGCTCCGGACGCTCGCCGCGCACGATGAACGCGCCTTCCTCGTCCGGGTCCACCTCGACGGTGAAGTCGACCTGGTTGACCGCCTTCGGCCGCAGGACGACCGTCTCGGCCTCCGGGACCGGCTGGTCCGCGCGGTACTTCTCGACCACGGCGGCGAGCGCGTACGTCAGCTCACGCAGCCCCGCACGGGACGCGGTGGAGATCTCGAAAACGCTGAGCCCGCGGGCTTCCAGCTCCGGGCGCACCATCTCGGCGAGCTCGGCGGCCTCGGGAATGTCCATCTTGTTGAGCACGACCACGCGGGGCCGGTCGTCCAGCGAGCCACCGAGGCTCGGCGTGTACAGCGAAAGTTCCTTCTCGAGCGCGTCCACATCGGACAGTGGGTCGCGGTCGGTCTCGAAGGTCGCGCAGTCGACGACGTGCACCAGTACGGCGCAGCGCTCGATGTGGCGCAGGAAGTCGAGGCCGAGGCCCTTGCCCTGGCTGGCGCCGGGGATCAGGCCGGGGACGTCCGCCATGGTGAACACGGTGGCGCCCGCGGTGATCACGCCGAGGTTCGGCACCAGGGTGGTGAACGGGTAGTCGGCGATCTTCGGCTTGGCCTCCGACAGCACGGAGATCAGCGAGGACTTGCCCGCCGAGGGGAAGCCGAGCAGGCCGACGTCGGCGACCGAGCGCAGTTCGAGCACCAGGTCACGGGTCTCGCCCGGCTCGCCCAGCAGCGCGAAACCAGGGGCCTTGCGCGTCTTGTTGGCGAGCGCGGCGTTGCCGAGGCCCCCACGGCCGCCCTTGGCGGCGACGAAGGTGGTGCCCGCGCCGATCAGGTCGGCGAGGATCTCGCCGTCCTCGGTCATCACGACGGTGCCAGAGGGCACCCGCATCTCCAGGTTCTCCCCGGTCGCGCCCGACCGGTGGGAGCCCTGGCCCAGCTTGCCCGCACCGGCGGTGGCGTGCGGGCGGAAGTGGAAGTCGAGCAGGGTGTGGACATTCGCGTCGACGATCAGCACGACGTCGCCGCCGTGGCCGCCGTTGCCGCCGTCGGGACCGCCGAGCGGCTTGAACTTCTCGCGGTGCACCGAGGCGCAGCCGTTCCCACCGTCACCGGCGGCCAGATGGATCACCGCGCGGTCAACGAACCGGGACGCCATGTCTTGCCTCTCTCACCACGAACTACGAGCACAAAAAAGGTGCGAGCCACGCTGGGTCTGCCAGCGGCCGCACCGTGGGGGTCCGGGGGCTCGGGCCCCCGGGTAGACACATGTAACAGGCGACGTGGTCCGCGTTTTCCGCGGACACACGTCGCCCAAAAACCGCCTGTTACGCCACGACGATGTTGACCGTCTTGCGGCCACGCTTCGTGCCGAACTCGACCGCACCCGCGGCGAGCGCGAAGAGCGTGTCGTCGCCGCCACGGCCGACGTTCACGCCGGGGTGGAACTTCGTGCCCCGCTGGCGGATCAGGATCTCGCCGGCGCTGACCGCCTGGCCGCCGAACCGCTTGACACCAAGCCGCTGGGCATTGGAGTCACGACCGTTGCGGGAGCTGGACGCGCCCTTCTTGTGTGCCATGGCTGCGAGCCTCTTCTAGTAGATGTGACGTCTTACAGGCTGATGCCGGTGACCTCGACACGGGTCAGCTTCTGCCGGTGCCCCTGCCGCTTGTGGTAGCCGGTCTTGTTCTTGAACTTGTGGATGCGGATCTTGGGGCCCTTGGTCTGCTCGACGACCTTGCCGGTGACCGAGACCTTCGCCAGCGCGTCCGCGTCCGTGGTGATGTCGCCACCGTCCACGTAGAGAACGGCGGGAAGGACATATTCGGTACCGGGCTCGCCTTCGAGCTTCTCGACCTCGACGACGTCGCCGACGGCCACCTTGTACTGCTTGCCGCCGGTCTTGACGATCGCGTACGCCGACACGGAAGTCTCCTGCTTACTCGACAACGGGTGGGGGTTTTGCGCCGACCGGCCCACTGGGGTGGTCCAGGATCTGGCGCAAAGGGTCCACTCTGGTGGTGGACCGCATTACAGGTTACGTGGGGTTCCCCGGTGCTTGTACACCGGGGTGCCCCACGGTGTTCGTTAGCTCTTCTCCGACGCGCTGACCGGCGGACCGGCCGGACGCGAAGCCGTACGGCGCGGACGCCGACGGGTGGAACGACCGGCCGGGGCCGGGACGTTCACCTCGGGCTCAGCAGGCTCAGCGGCCTCCTCAGCCCCAGAAATCTCCTGGGCTACCGGGACCTCAGCGGCGACGGGCGCCTCTTCGATCACCGGCTCAGCGGGCGGGTGGGCCTCCGGGGCGTGCCCGTTGAGCCCGGACCCCTCGGCGGCCACCTTCGCCGCGTGGGCGATGGCCTGCACGGCCGTGACCACGGACTCACGCTGCTCCGGGGTCGGCGCGGGCTGCACCGGCTCGGTGCGCGGCGCGGCGGCGGCCTCGTTCTGCCCGCCGTCGTCCCCGCCCTTGCCGCCACGGCCCCGCGAGCGGCGCGACGACGACCCGCCGCTCTGCTGCTGCTGACCGCCACCTCCGCCGTTGGCGCCGCCGCCGCTGTGGCTGTGCCCGTTGCCGCCGAGGCCGCTGCCCCCGGTCCCGGTGCGCTGCGGCTCGGTCGAAACCGTCACGCCGCGGCCCTTGCAGTGCTCGCAGGGGGCCGAGAAGGCCTCCAGCAGCCCGGTGCCGATCTTCTTCCGGGTCATCTGCACCAGGCCGAGCGAGGTGACCTCGGCCACCTGGTGCCGGGTGCGGTCCCGGCCGAGGCATTCGGTCAGGCGCCGCAGCACCAGCTCACGGTTCGATTCGAGCACCATGTCGATGAAGTCGATGACGATGATGCCGCCGATGTCGCGTAGCCGGAGCTGGCGGACGATCTCCTCCGCCGACTCCAGGTTGTTGCGGGTCACCGTCTCCTCGAGGTTGCCGCCCGAGCCGGTGTACTTGCCGGTGTTGACGTCGATGACCGTCATCGCCTCGGTGCGGTCGATCACCAGGTAACCACCCGAGGGCAGCCAGACCTTGCGGTCCAGCGCCTTGGTGATCTGCTCGTCGATCCGGTGGTCGGCGAACGCGTCGCCGGTGCCGACGTAGCGCCGGAGCCGGTCCGCGAGGTCCGGCGCGACGTTCTGGACATAGTTGTCGATCGTGTCCCAAGCCGTCGAGCCCTGGATCTCGAGCGTGGCGAAGTCCTCGGTGAACAGGTCACGCACGACCTTGACCAGCAGGTCCGGCTCTTCATAGAGCATGGTCGGAGCACCGGACTTCTTGCCGTTGCCGGCGTCCGCCTTCTCCTTGATCATGTCCCACTGGGTCTTGAGCCTGCTGACGTCGCGCTCGAGCTCTTCCTCCACGACGCCCTCGGAGGCGGTGCGGATGATGACGCCCGCGTCCTCCGGGACGATCCGCTTGAGGATGTCCTTGAGGCGGCGGCGCTCGTTCTCGGGCAGCTTGCGGGAGATCCCGGTCGCGCCGCCGGCGGGCACGTACACCAGGAAGCGGCCCGGCAGCGAGATCTGGGTGGTCAGCCGGGCGCCCTTGTGCCCGACCGGGTCCTTGGTGACCTGCACCAGGACGCTGTCACCGCTGGAGAGGGCCTGCTCGATCTTGCGGGCCTTGCCCTCCAGACCGGCGGAGTCCCAGTCCACCTCACCGGCGTAGAGCACGGCGTTGCGGCCGCGGCCGATGTCGATGAAGGCGGCCTCCATCGACGGGAGCACGTTCTGCACCCGGCCGAGGTAGACGTTGCCGACGATCGAGCCGGTGCCGGACGAGGTCACGAAGTGCTCGACGAGCACGCCGTCCTCAAGCACGCCGATCTGCGTGGAGTCGCCCTTCTCGGCGACGACCATGGTGCGTTCGACGGCCTCGCGGCGGGCGAGGAACTCGGCCTCGGACAGGATCGGCGCTCGGCGGCGGCCCGCTTCGCGGCCGTCACGGCGGCGCTGACGCTTGGCCTCGAGCCTGGTCGAGCCGCGCACGCTGCGCACCTCGTCACGGGCGGGCCGCTCCTCGCGGGCGGTCCGCTCGGCACGCTCGGGGCGTTCGGACTCGCCCTTCGACTGCCGGACGTGGGTGACCGTGTTGGGCGGGTCGTCGGTGGTGCCGTCGGACGAGTCGTCGTCCCCGCCCTTGCGGCGGCGACGACGGCGGCGGCGCTTGTTGCCGCCGTCCGAATCGTCCTGGGAGTCCGCATCGTCCTGGGCGTCGCCGGTGGTTTCGGCGTCTTCGGTCTTCTCGGCGGCCTCGACGGGCACGGCGGCTTCGGCGGACTCGCCGTCGCTGTCGGCGGACTGGCCACCCCGCGAACGGCGGCCTCGCGGCGCGCTCTCGGCCTGCTCGTCGTCACCTTCGGAAAGGCCGTCGGGACCCTCGTCGCCACCCTTGCCCCGGCCGCGGCCACGACGGCCACGACGGCGGCGACGGCGGCCGTTGGGGTCGTCGTCGTCCTCGGCCTGGTCCGCCTGGTCGACGGCCTGGGTCCGCTCCTGCTCGACGGTCTCCGTCTCGAGCTCCGGCTCCTGCTCGCGGGCCGGTTCGGGCTTGCGCTCCGGCTTCGCCGCGGCGGGCTCGGGCGGCAGGAAGATCGGCGACGGGGCGGCGAACACCGGCACGTGCACGGTCTTCGCACGGCGGCGCTTGCTCTCCGGCGCCGGGGCCCCCTGCTGCGCGGGAACGGGCTCGTCCGACTGGGCGAACGGACCGGCCGGACGCTCACGCTTCGCGGGCGCGGCGGCTTCTGTGGTGTCGGTGGTGTCTGTGGTGTCGGTGGTTTCCACGACGGCACCGGTGGCTCCGGTGTGCACGACGGGCTCGGTGATCTCGGTGATCTCGGTGGTTTCAGTGCTCTCAGCTGGGGTTTCGCCGCCGTCGAGGCCCAGCGCTCCGGCCACGCGCACCGCTACTTCACGGGTCACGCTGGACTGTGCGCTCCGGGTGGTCTCGCCCAGTTCGGCGAGCTTCGCCAGGAGTTCACGGCTGTTGGAACCGATGAGCTTCGCGAGAGCGTGGACCCTGATTCGAGCGGGCAGCTCGGCCAGTGGCCCGGTAGCAGGTGCGACGGTGTTCCCGCCGGGGTTCTCGGCGGGTGTGTCCGCGTTCGACATAGATCAATCTCCTCCGCCCCCGGGCGCGTCTGCCGGATTCACCCGGAAGGACGCGGCCGCGCAGGGGCCCCTTTCTGTTCGTTCCGCCGTGGTGGTCACCAACGGCGGGAATCCTTGCCTGCGCCGCGCGGGCGCCGGGGTTCCGGCTGCCTGCACGGCAAGGTCTACTCGGCGGCACACTGGCCAGGCTCGCGACGCTCGGGTCGCCCTCCACGTCGTCGAGCCGCCCGGCGAGCGGGCGGCGACGTGCGCGGTACTCGTTCAGCACACCACCGGGCCTCCGCACCGCGGGCATCACCTCTCACGGATGCCCGACAGCCCAGCGGCCACCCCGAGTATCCCACACCCGGCGGCGAGTGCTGTGTAGTCGGTGCCTCCGGCAGGCCGACCGGGCGCGCCGCGACCACCGGCCGGGGGAACTTTCCGGTAGAGCTTGTCCCCGTGACTCGCGGTGGCTACCGTGCGGCACGGGGTGCTCGGCAGCGCGGGGAAGCCGCTGCCGGGATCCGCTTTTCCGGCGTCTGGTGGGAGGTCCGGTGTCCCTGCTGGGGCGGCCGTCGTCCAGGGCGGCATGCGCCGCACTGCTGCTTGCCGGGCAACTGCTCGCGGGCTACACCCCGGTGGCGGCAGATCCGGCCGTACAGCCTGCTCAGGTCTGCGGTCAGGACGCCCGCACGCTCCGCTACGTCGTCGCCTTCGCCCGGGGGACCGCGGAGGACTCGGCACGGTCACAGATCACCTCGGCCTGCGGAGCGACCACGGTCTACTACCCCCAGATCGCGGTGGCCGTGGCCACCTCCACCAGCTCGGCCTTCACCGACCGGATCGGCGCGGACAGGGCGTTCAGCGCGCAGGCCGAGCGGATGGCCGCGCAGCGGGCGAGCGGAGACCCGGTGAAGCCCCTACCGGCGCGCGCGGCACTGCCCGCGACCGATCCCGCTCAGGTGCCCGCGGCCGACCGGCGCGAAGAGCAGTGGGACATGCGGGCGATCAACGCGGGCTGGGCCCACACGATCAACCAGGGCAGCAGCCGCGTGGTGGTCGGCGTTCTGGACTCCGGAATCGACCCGGACCACCCGGACCTGACGACGGCGCTCGCCCCCGAGGAGTCGGCGGGCTGCCTGACCGGCTCACCCGACCCGTCGAAGAAGGCCTGGGCGGCGAGCACGTCACCCCACGGCACCCATGTGGCGGGCATCATCGCGGCGGCCGACGACGGCAAGGGCATCACGGGCGTCGCGCCCGGCGTCCGCGTCGCGTCGGTGAAGGTGATCGACGACCGCGGTTACGTCGACCCGGAGGCCGCGGTGTGCGGGCTGATGTGGGCCGCCCGGCAGCACATGAAGGTGACCAACAGCAGCTACTTCGTGGACCCGTGGGCCCTCTCGTGCGCCCGCGGCGACGACCACGGCGTGGTGCACGAGGTGCTCGCCAGGGCCGTGGAGTACTCGACCTCGGCGGGCACGCTGAACGTGGCCGCGGCGACCAACGAGGCAGTCGGCCTCACCCCTTCGCCCCGCTCCGGGCTGGCCCCGCGACCCGGCGGCTCGGAATGCCAGGCGCTACCAGCGGGGTTGCGTGACGTCGTGGCCGTCTCCGCGGTGGACGCCGACCGGACCAAGGCGGGCTACAGCTCGTACGGACTGGGCGTGATCGACGTCACAGCACCCGGCGGCGTCGCCGGGCAGTGTGTGCTGTCCACCGTGCCCGGCGGGTACGCCCCGCTGTGCGGCACGTCGATGGCGTCACCCCACGTCGCGGGCGTGGTGGCGCTGCTGGCCACGACCCACCCGGACTACAGCGCGCGGCAGCTGCGCCGGACGCTCGACGGCCAGGCCGTGCCGATCCCCTGCCCCGCGGACTACGACCTCACCGGCGACGGATCCCAGGACGCCTACTGCGCGGGCTACGGCAGTTACAACGGCTTCTACGGCCACGGCATGGTGGACGCGCTGGCCGCTGTCGCCCCGAAACAGGTGAGACCGGACCGGGCCGGCTGAAGGTCGCCCTTGCTGCTCGGAAGTCTCTGAAGGCCACCATGAGGGCATCAGAGTCCCTCATGGTGGCCTTCAGAGACTCTCGGATTCGGTCGAGGTGGGGCGAATCGGCTCCTCCGGGGACTGCTGTCGACCGGGTGATCTTCAGCGGTTTGGGGGCTCAGGTGAGGAGGAGCTTGCCGATGCGGCGGGCCGAGGCGTAGAGGCCGATGGCGGCCATGATCACCAGGTACGCGACGTTGCCGAGCATGCCAGGGGTGAGGATGCCGGCGGACAGGCCCCGCATCAGCTCGATGCCGTGGTACAGCGGGAAACACCGCACCACCACCTGCAGCGGCTCGGGGTAGACCGACAGCGGGTAGAAGGTCGTCGAGAACAGGAAGAGCGGCATCAGCGCGAGCTGGATGTAGTCGAACTGCGACGTCGAGCGCAGGAACGTCACCGACGCCATGCCGACCGCAGCGAAGGCGAACGCGATCAGCAGCGCGACCGGGATCATCAGCAGCGCCCACCAGGAGACGACCAGGCCCATCGCCCCCATCACCGCGAGGAACGAGACCGCGTAGACCCCGCCGCGCAGTACCGCCCAGGCGATCTCGCCGAGCGCCACGTCGAGCGGGCCGATCGGGGTGGCGAGCATCGCCTCGTACGTGTTGGCGTAGCGCAGCTTGAAGAACAGGTTGTAGGTCGAGTCGAACACCGCACCGTTCATCGCCGAGGACGCGAGCAGCGCCGGGGCGACGAAGGCGACGTAACTGAGCGGCTGCCCGCCGGGGCCCACCACCTCGGTGACCAGCTTGCCGAAGCCGACCTGGAACGCGAGGAGGTAGAACAGCGGCTCGAAGAGCCCGGAAACGAACATCACCCAGGCGTGCGAGTACACCACCAAGGACCGCTCGACCAGCCGGCTCGCGCGCCCGCTGTAGATCCCCGGCGGCAGCATCCTGAGCAGCAGGCCGCGCCGCGCGGGAGGGGCGAGGACGCTCATTCAGACCACCAGCCGCCGGTAGAAGTACTTGTGTGCCAACGCCCACCCGACGCCCAGCAACGCGATCAGGTACGCAAGGTGCCCGGCCGCGGCGAGCGGGGGCACCCCGCCGAGGGAGACTGCGCGGGCCAGCTCGTTGCCGTGCCACAGCGGCGAGATCCAGGCGATCCAGCGGATCGCGCCCGGCAGCTGCGTGATCGGGAAGAAGGTGCCGGCGAACAACGTCATCGGCATCACCACGAACCGGAACACCAGGCCGAACCGGTTGCCCTCGTCGTGGGTCGTGGCGGCCAGCGCCATCACCGGGGCGGCACAGGACAGGCCTGTCAGCACTCCGACGAAGACCACCAGCAACGCCCCGGCGCTGGTCCACGCACCGAAGAACAGCGCTATCAGCAGGTACACCAGGCCCGCGAGCGCGAGCCGCAGCGACACCCAGATCAGCTGCCCGCCCAGCACCTGCCCCGGCGAGACCGGGGTGGCGGTGACGGCCACGTAGTCCTTCTGCCACTTGAACCCGGACAGCACCGGATAGCTGGCCTCGCCGACCGCCAGCTGCATCGCGCCCGAAACGAGCAGGGTGGGGGCGACGTACTGCAGATACGACACTCCGCCGGTGGCCGGGCCCGCCTGGACCTGCGAGCCGAACCCGAGGCCCATCGCCGCGAGGAAGAGCACCGGCTGCAGGCCGGACGAATAGAGCGTGGCCGTCCAGTACCGGCGATACCAGGTCCAGTGCCCCTCGACGCGCAGCCAGGCGGCGTGCCAGGAGCCGACGACCCGGCCTGTGCTGGCCGGTGTCCCGGTGGTCGTCATCAGTCCACCAGCTGACGGCCGGTGAGCCGGAGGAAGACATCCTCCAGTGAGCTGCGGCGCACCAGGCTGGACAACGGGCGCAGGCCGCGCGCGTGCACCTGCTCCAGGCTCGACTCCCCCGCCATGCTGTAGAGCAGCACCCGGTCGGGCAGCACCTCGACCCGCTCGGCGAGCCCCTCGACCTGCCGCGCGGCCGCCTCCTGTTCCCCGGCGGGGAAGCGCAGCTCGACGACTTCGCGGGTGGAGTACCGGGCGATCAGGTCCCGGGGCGAGCCCTCCGCCGCGATCCGGCCGTTGTCCATCACGACCAGCCTGTCGCACAGCTGCTCGGCCTCGTCCATGTAGTGCGTGGTGATGATCAGTGTGGTGCCATCCGCCTTGAGCCGGAACAGCCTGTCCCACAACAGATGCCGGGCCTGCGGATCGAGCCCGGTGGTGGGCTCGTCGAGCAGCAGCAGCTCCGGATCGTTGACCAGCGAACGCGCGATCGTCAGCCGCCGCTTCATTCCGCCGGAGAGCGGGTCGACCTCGTCGTCGGCGCGGTCGGTCAGCTGCGCGAACTCCATCAACTCCTCGGCTTTGCGCCGCACGTGTGCTCGGGAGAGCCCGAAGTAGCGGCCGTAGATCTGGAGGTTCTGGCGGACAGTCAGCTCGGTATCGAGGTTGTCCTGCTGGGGCACCACGCCGAGCCGAGCGCGGATGCGCGGGCCCTCGACATCCGGATCCATCCCGAGCACGCGCAGGTCGCCGTCGGTCCGCGGGGACACGCTCGCGATCATCCGCATCGTGGAGGACTTGCCCGCGCCGTTGGGCCCGAGGAAGCCGAACGCCTCCCCGCGGTGGACCTCGACGTCGATGCCGCGCACCGCCTCGAACTCGCCAAAGCGTTTCACCAGCGCTTTGGCCTGCACCATCGTCTGCGTCGCCGCCGGTTCTTGGTCCACGATCCGCACCCTAGGACGTGGCACCGACAGAATTCGACCGATTTGATGGGCCTACGGGCCCGACGGCTCCTCGCGACGGCCCCGGTACCAGCCGCCCCAGCTCTCCAGCTCGCGCACCAGCACCTTGAGGCTTTCACCCCATAGCGTGAGTGAATACTCCGTCCTGGGCGGCACTTCGGCGTACACGGCCCGCAGGAGGAGGCCGTCTTCCTCGAGCTCCCGCAGCTGCCGGGTGAGCATCCGCTGGGTGACGCCCGGCATCCCGCGCCGGAGCTCGCCGAAACGGAGCGGCCCGTCGAGCAGGAGCTTGAGGATGGCGAGCTTCCATTTCCCGCCCAGGACGACGAGCGGGACTTCGACGTCGCAGAAGCCGCCAATCTCCTCGACGCGCTCACGCACCCGGATCTTGCCCATTTTCGCAGTGTAGCGGGCACTATCGCCGCGACAGCGCTTTCGGGAGACCTGGGTAACAGCACGCACGGCGACCAAAGCCGTGACCTCGCACGGTATACGCTGTGTCCCTTGGGCACAGCTGGAGCCGCCCTTGACCGCGCCCGTCCGGCTGGCCGAGAGTCTGAAAATGTGACCCTCAGCCGATCGGCCTGTGCACGGCATCGGCATCATCACCAACCCGGCTCCCGAAGGCGCTGGCTGGTTCTGGCGGTTCTCTGCACGAGCCTGCTGCTGGCCGGGATCGACCTCACCGTGCTGCAGGTCGCGGTCCCAAGCCTGGCGCGCGACCTCGCCCCCAGCGGACCCGGCCTGCTCTGGATCGTCGACGTCTACTCACTGACCGTGGCCGCTTTCCTGATCGTCTGCGGCACCCTCGCCGACCGGATCGGACGTAAGAAGGTCGCGCTGGCCGGCTTCGCCGTGTTCGGCCTCGCGTCACTGGCAGCGGCCTTCGCGGCCGACACGCCGCAGCTGATCGCCGCCCGCGCCGTGCTCGGCCTCGGCACCGCGCTGATCATGGCGGCCACCGTGGCGATCCTGCGCAACGTCTTCCCCGACGACCGCGAGCGGGGGTTCGCGATCGGGTTGTGGACGGCCTCGCACAGCGTCGGCACCACCCTCGGCCCGCTGATCGGCGGTCTGCTCGTCGAGCATTTCAATTGGGGCTCGGTGTTCCTGGTCAACGTGCCGATCGTCGCGGTCGTCCTGGTCGCGGGCGCGATCTACCTCCCCGAGTCCCGCAACCCGGAAACGCGCCGCTGGGATCCCGCCAGCGTGGTGCTTTCCGTGGCCGGACTCGGCGGCTTCGCCTACGGGCTCAAGCAGATCGCCGTACCCGGAGGCCTGCCGCCCGCCGCGCTGGCCATCGGCGGCGGGGGGATCGCGTCGCTGGCCTGGTTCGTCCGGCGCCAGCACCGGCTGACCCAGCCGCTGCTGGACCTGAGCCTGTTCCGCAACCGGCGTTTCTCCGTCGCGGTGCTGGCGGTGTTCGGCTGTTTCGGCTCGTACGTGGCGATGCTGTTCCTGCTCATGCAGTGGTTCCAGCAGTCACGGGGTTTCTCGCCGCTGGAGGCCGGGGCGGCGATCGTCCCGCTGGCCGCCGCCAACGCACTCGGCGCGACGCTGGCCCCGTGGCTCGCCAACCGCTTCGGCGACCGGATCGCGATGACGACGGCGCTGGCGTCCTTCGCCGTCGCGCTGGGCTTCTTCGCGCTCAGCCCGGCCGTGTCGTCCTACACGGTGCTCGTGCCGGTGCTGGTGGTCGCCGGGTTCGGCGCGGGCATCATCATGACCTCCGGCGCGGACGCCATCACCTCGGCCGTGCGCCCGGAACGGGCCGGTGAGGCGGCCGCCATCCAGGAGACCTCGTTCGAGCTGTCCGCGGGCGTCGGCGTCGCGGTGCTCGGCAGCGTGCTGGCCGTCGGCTACCGCCTGCGCATCCCCGACCTGCCCTACCTTTCCGGCGGCCAGCTGACCGAGGTCCGTGCCTCCATCGCGTCGGCCTCGGGCATCGCGGACGGCCTGCCGCGAGCGGCCGCCGACACGCTCCTGGCAACGGCGAACTCGGCCTTCGACCACGGCGTCCGGATATCCGTCGGCTGCGCCGCCATCGTCCTGGTGGTGATATCGGTGGCCACGCTGACCCTGCTGGCCCCGTCGAGTCCGGTCTTCAAACGCGTCTGAGAACTGTCGCAGCAGCCGCCGCTCGAAGCCTCGGGCATCTGTCCTTCGAAGCCACCTACCCTCCACAAAGGACGGAAAGTCTACCCACTCGCCCGTTTCATACCGCCACGACCGTTTCATGCATGCCCCTGAAGGCCACCATGACAGCGTTAAACGCCGTGAAGGCTCCCATCAGGGCATGCGGCAAACCTGGGGTGGCGACTGAAGGGGACGCGGCCCTAGGCGCCAAACTGGACGACATGGCATCAGTTTCCGGACGCCTTCCTAAAGGGGCCACGCTGACGGCTGCACCGAGCCGAGCAGTGCCGACGTGCTCGGCTTCGGGTCATGCGGGCACCATAGGTTCGGTGGCCCCCACTACCGAACCGTTCGAAACCGCCCCGTGGCGCCGAGCACTGGCGCAGATCGCCGGACTTGCGTCAGGGCCGCCGCTGGCAGACGACCTCGACGTGACGTTGCACTTCCATCCCGACCGTCCGGCAGGTGAGCTGCTGCAGCTCAGCCCCGGGACGCACCCGCCCCGCTACGAAGCGGGCACCACCAACACCGGCTTGACCGCGCACCCCGGCGACGATCGCGTACGTTGGGAGCACAGCATGTTCGCCGGAGCCTACGACCGGGCCTCCTCGGCCCAACGCCCGAAGTACGGCTCCCTGAACCACCACCGCCATCCGGCAGGCGGCTCGCCGCGCTTCGGCTCGGCCCACCTGCGACTGGCCCGCCAAACCCTCCGGCGCACGACGTTCTCCTACCCGGGCGGCACCGATCTCACGGCCGTTGCCACGGCCGAGCACATGCCGTTGATCGCATCGGCGGACTCGGATCATCACATCGAGGCACACGTGCACGGCGCGCTGCGACTGAACCGCGACATCGAGGCGGTGGTCCTGGACCCTTCGTACCGTGGCACCGAGATCGAGACAGCAGCGGCCGCACTACCGTTCCCGACCGAGTGGCACGACGGGTTCCGCCTGCATGTCGACCAGCTCGGCGGTGATGAATTGACCAACCTGATCGCCGTGGACGGGTGGCTCGACGCCCGGATCATCGGTGACGCGGTCCGCGCGGGGCGCTACGACGCGGAGGCTCTTGACGGGCTGTGGCATTGCGTCGCCAAGCACGGCTATTTGGGGCCCGACCTTCGTGAGAACATCTGACACCTTGAAGCGCCACTCTTGCTTGTCAAGACGCTACGACTGAGATGAACGGTCCGTTCATGGCATTTGTGGCGGGAGGGCCCGGTCGGCCTGTGTCGGCTGTTCAGGCGGTGATCGAGCGTCTGCGACAACCAGGCCCGCCGGACAGCCGACACGCTGACGGAGTGGCCAACGCCGCGGGCATCCCGGAACGACGGTCTTTCAACCGTCCACTTTGGTCAGAAGGGTGCTGGGGTTCTGGGTTAGTGGAAGGCGGGTGGTGGGAGCACCGGTCAGCCTGTGTCTGCCGTTCAGGCGATGATCGAGCGTCTCCGACAACCAGCCACCGCCGCGGGAGCCCAACGGAGTGGCCAACAGCGCGGGCATCCCGGAACGACGGGACCGAGGGTCACGCGACGCCAGCGCTCTCCAGGAGGCCTTCATCTGGGCGGTAGGGCTTACGCGCGGCAGATCAGATATGGGCACCCTTCAGCTCGACCAGAGGGACGCCTGAACTCCTTTTCTTTCACAGGTACGGGTCTTTCAACCGTCCACTTTGGTCAGAAGGGTGCTGGGGTGCGGGATTCGTGGAAGGCGGGTGGCGGGCTGGTGTGGGTGCGACGGGAGGGGGTGGTGATGGTCAAGGTTCCATCGGGTGCGGTGGTGTAGGTCCAGCCGGGTTCTTCTTTGACGAGGTTGTGGCTTCTGCATTGGCCGGTGAGGTTGGTGTCGGAGGTTTCGCCGTCGCTTGCCCAGGGGATGGAGTGGTCGGTGTCGCAGTGGTGGGCGGGTCGGTGGCAGCCGTTGGTGCGGCATTCCCGGTCGCGGACGCGGATGAACGCGTCGAGGTCTGTCGGG
>NZ_JAYMZS010000121.1:0-25907 GCF_035828755.1 Amycolatopsis sp. H20-H5
GTCGGGGCGTTCTTGCCGCCATCCAGCGGGGACACGGCACCGCCGATCTGGACGCTGGTGTAAAGAAACTGCTGTCGGTCGACTCGGCCAGCGTGCGCGCACATCGGAAATTGAGAGACACGCCCTAAGCGGAGACGCGGCCGGGCTCGATGGTGACCTTGATGCCCTCGCCGCTGCTGACGATCTGGATCGCTTCGAGGACGCCGTCCAGCGGCAGGCGGTGCGTGATCAGGTCGTCGACCGGGACCGCGCCGGTGGCGATGAGCTGAAGGGCCTGCTTGTTTTGCTGCGGGCTGGAACCGTTGGCACCGACGATGGTCAGCTCGCGGTAGTGGACCAGGTTCGAGTCGCAGGCGATGATCGGGTTGTCCTTCGGCAGGCCGCCGAAGAAGCTGATGCGCCCGCCGCGAGCGGCCATCCTGAGGCCGTCCTCCTGTGCCTTGCCCGCCGCCGCCGCCGTGATGACGACGTCGACACCGCGACCTTCGGTCAGCTTCAGCACCTCTTCGACCGGGTCGACCTCGGAACCGCAGATGGCCGCGTCGGGCTTGACCAGGTTCGCCGCCATGTCGAGGCGGGACTTGGTCAGCTCGATCAGGTAGACGGCTTCCGCGCCGCGAGCGCGGGCCAGCCGGACGTGCAGGCAGCCGATCGGACCGGCGCCGACCACGACCACGACGTCACCAGTGCCGACACCGGCCAGCGTCTGTCCGTTGAGGACACACGCGAACGGCTCCGCGACGGAAGCCTCGGCGTAGCTCAGTCCCTCGGGGATGCGGTTGACCCCGTCGACCTTGAGGACGTTCCGCGGGATGATCAGGTACTCGGCGAAACCGCCGTCGAAGTGATACCCCATGGAGAGCTGGTGGGGGCACACGGTCATCCGGCCGCGTTCGCACTCCGCGCAGTCGCCGCACGGGATGGCGGCGATGACCTGGACGCGGGCACCTTCCTCCCAGCCGGTGACCCCTTCGCCGACCTCGACGACCTCGCCGGCGATCTCGTGGCCGATCACGCGCGGCGGGTCGATGTGGTGGTGGCCGTGGCGGAAGATCTTCAGGTCGGTACCGCAGGTCGAAGTGTTGTGCACCCGGATCTTCAGCTCACCGGCCTTCGGCGAGGGCTCCGGCACCTCTTCGAGGCGGATGTCGCCCGGTGCGTAAAAGCGCGCAACCTTCACTGATCTGACTCCTCGTTCGTCGACTGCAGAATGCGGATCACCGTCTCGGCGTCCTTGGCCTCGCGGAGCCGGGCGGCGAGATCGGCGTCCAGCAGGACCCTGGCGAGCGAGGAAAGGATGCCCACCTGCTCGGTGCCGCTGGCGGCGATCCCGACGCACATCCGCACGTAGTTGCCGCCCCAATCCACGCCTTCGGGGAATTGCAGTACCACCAGCGACGTGCGCCGGACGTACTTTCGGGCCTCGTCGGTGCCGTGCGGGATCGCGACACCCTCACCGATGAAGGTCGACACCGACCGCTCGCGTTCGTGCATGGCGGGCAGGTAGTCCGCGTCCACCGCGCCGATGTCGAACAGCGTCCGGCCCACTTGGTCGACGGCGTCGGACAGACTCGTCGCCGCCTGCCCCAGCTTGATACCGGAAACGTCCAGCAGCAGGTTCTTAGTCGGCAAGGGAACCACCGTCCCGGATGGCCGCCTCGACCTGGTCGAACACCGGGTCGCCGAGGAAGCTCCGGAAGCCGAGGATCACCGCGTCCGAACCACCCTTGCGAGCCCTGGCGACCAGACCCTCCTGGCACAGCACGAGTCCGGCGTCGTCCGGGATCTCGTCGACCGGGGTGTGCCCCACCTTGACCTTGTACGGCTTGAGGCGCTTCGCGAGCTGCGCCGCGACCATCACGCTGCTGCCCATCCCGGCGTCGCAGGCGATGATGACCTTCTTGATGTCGGATCCTTGAATCGTGCTCATCGACTCTCTCCTCTCTGAGATTCGGGCCGACCTTGTCCCACTAGACCGGCAGTGTCCCGCCGTTGGCGACCTGCTTCACCTTGTCGATCTCTTCCTTGCCACGGCCGAACTTCAGCAGGGCCGAAGCGACCAAGAACGACACTCCGGCCGCGACCGCGACACCGAGGACGACACCGCTGTAGCCGCCACTCGGGGTCAGCGCGAGGATGGCGATGATGCTGCCCGGCGACGGCGTCGCGGTCAGACCGGCGCCGGTGATGCTGAAGACCAGGACACCGGAGGCGCCACCGGCGATCGCCGCGAGCACCAGCCGCGGCTGGGCCAGCACGTACGGGAAGTAGATCTCGTGGATCCCGCCGAGGAACTGGATGATGATCGCGCCGGGCGCGGTGGCGCGGGCGGCCCTGGTGCTGCCGAACAGCGTGATCGCCAGCAGGATGCCCAGGCCGGGGCCGGGGTTCGGCTCGATGAGGAACTCGATGGCCTTGCCGCCGTGTGCGACGCCGAGCGGGCCGAGGATGCCGTGGTTGACCGCGTTGTTGAGGAACAGGATTTTCGCCGGCTCGACGATGACCGACACCAGCGGCAGCAGGTGCGCGTCGATCAACGCCTGCACGCCGTGGCCGAGGCCCCTGGTGATCCACTGCACCACCGGGCCGATGCCCAGCATGCCGAGCACCGCCATCAGCCCGCCGATGATGCCGGCGCTGAAGTTGTCCACCAGCATCTTGAAGCCCGGTGCGCTGCGGTGCCCGACGTGCTCGTCGAACAGCTTGAGCAGGTATCCGGCCAGCGGGCCGACGATCATCGCGCCGAGGACCATCGGGATCGACGCGCCGACCGCGATGCCGACCGTCGCGACCGCACCCACCACCGCACCACGCTGGCCGTGGACGATCCGGCCGCCGGTGTACCCGATCAGCACGGGCAGCAGGTAGTTGATCATCGGGTCGACGAGCTGGGCGATGTGGGCGTTCGGCGTCCACCCGGCGGGGATGAACAGCGCGGTGATCAGCCCCCACGCGATGAACGCGCCGATATTGGGCATGACCATGCCGGCGAGCTTGCCGCCGAAGCGCTGCGCCGCCACTCGCGCTTGGCTCGACTTCGTCGGTGCGACAGGTGTCTTCGTCATCATTGACACTTCCCAGCGTTCAGTTCGAGTGATCGAGATCGCTGCCGCTCTTCGGACTCGCCAGCGGAGTGGGGTGGTGGAGACCCTGTGGAGATTTCTTCGATACAGCATTTCTTCGGTACGGCGATACCGCGGGTGCGGCCTACTGGGGTTTTTCGCGGATCGGGCGATCCCAGTCCAGCTTTTCGTGGACCTGGACCGGATGGGAGCGCACGTCTTCGGGGCAGGGCATCATGCTGCCGGGCAACGAAACGGCCGCGGCTCCCCAGGCGACGCCGGCGCGGAGCGCGTTCACGCCTTCACCACCCGCGGCCAGGAATCCGGCGAGCATGGCGTCCCCGGCGCCAACCGTGCTGCGGGCGTCGACGGGGGCTTCGGCGTGCCAGACACCGTCAGCTTCAAGGAGTACCGCGCCCTTGCTGCCGAGGCTCGCCAGCACCGCACCGGCGCCGAGCGCCCGGAGTTCCCTGGCGGCGTCGACCACGTCACGCAATGTCCACAATGGATGATCAACCGCCTCTTCGAGCTCTTCGAGGTTCGGTTTGATCAGGGTGGGACCGGCTTTCACCGCGGCGCGCAACGCGGGCCCGCTCGTGTCGACCACGACCTTCGCCCCACTCGGACCGAGCAGGCGGATCAGGCCGGCGTAGAAGTCGTCGGTCATGCCAGGGGGCAGACTGCCCGCGACCACCACCCACGAGGCGTCGGAGACGTTGTCCAGCACGGCGTCGGAAAAGGCCTGCGTCTCTTCGGCACTGAGCCGCGCGCCGGCCTCGTTCACCTTGGTCACGGTGGCGTCAGGTTCGATGACGCTGATGTTGCTGCGAACCGGGCCCAGTGCCGCCACCCGGACGACGTCGATGCTGTAGTCGCCGAGCAGCGCGATGAGCTGCTCGCCCGCGACCCCACCGGCGAGCACCACGGCTCGGGCCTTGAGACCGTTGCGCACCAACGCTCTCGCCACATTGATGCCCTTGCCGCCGGCGTGCACGTGCACAGCGGACGCGCGATGCAGGCCACCACGGACGAGCTCGGAGATCTCCACGGTCCGGTCGACACTCGGGTTCGCCGTCACGGTTACGAACACTTCCACCACCTTCTGCCTGAGCGAGCGCCGTGAGGTCCAGCGCTCCGCGTCGTCGGCCCCAGAGCGGACGCCAGGCAGGCGGCTCGACGCTGGGCCATATTGGCTTTGGGTGATGTTGCCTGTGTTCATGTTGTTTTGCAAGATTCTGCACGATTTGCTTCCGCACACATGTTCCACGGAGATCGTTGAAGAACAAGAGGAATCTGGTGATCCGACGCAGACAGGTTGTTGCCAACGCTGCAAACACCACACAACCGCACATCCGATGCCGCCCAGCGCGGAAGGAGCCGACCCGTGTATGCCGAGGAACGGCAGCAGGCGATCCTGGAACGTGCTCGCGCCCGAGGCCGGGTAGACGTCGCGGCGCTCGCCGACTACTTCGCCGTGACCAGTGAGACCATCCGGCGCGACCTGACCATCCTCGAACGCCACGGGGTGCTGCGACGCGTGCACGGCGGCGCGATCCCGGTGGAGCGGCTGGGGTTCGAACCGGCCGTCTCGGCCCGCGAGTCCGTGATGACCCCGGAGAAGACGCGCATCGCGAAAGCCGCGCTCGCGGAACTTCCGGACGAGGGCACGATCCTGCTCGACGCCGGTACCACCACCGCGAGACTCGCCGACGAACTGCCGAGCGACCGCGAGCTGACGGTCGTGACCCATTCGGTCAACATCGCCCTCATGCTCGCCGCGCGCCCGAACCTCACCGTGATGCTGGTGGGCGGACGCCTGCGCAGCCGCACGCTGGCCACGGTCGACGCCTGGGCGCTGCACGCGCTGGGCGAAACCTTCGTCGAAGTGGCGTTCATCGCGACCAACGGCGTTTCGCCGGAGCGCGGGCTCACCACACCGGATGCGGCGGAGGCGATGATCAAGCGAGCGGCGATCGCGAGCAGCCGCCGCTGCGTCCTGCTCGCCGACCACACGAAGGTCGGCAACGACTACTTCACCCGGTTCGCCGGTCTGAAGGACATCGACACCTTCATCACCGACGTCGGCCTCGACGAGACGATGGCGGCCGAGATCGCGGACGCGGGCCCCCGCGTCATCACCGCCTGAAACGCCGTCCGGCGCCCAGGCCCATCCCCTACTGACAGCCAGGGGTGTCGCCCCGGCCATACCGGCACAATTCAGGAGCACGAGGTCCCCTGCTCCCGCTACTTGACGTAGTCGGGCAGGACCCGCGGAGGCCAGGAGCCGACCGCGAAAATCCCCATCGAGAAGGCCTTCGACACCAGCGCGGGCCGGTTCGACACCTTCAGCTTCCGCAGCAAAGTGCTGACGTGGTACTCCACACCGCCGCGACTGAGGTACAACGTCGCCGCGAGTTGCACCGTCGACACACCCGAGGCGACGCCTTCGAGGATGCGAGCGTCCATCGCGGTCAGCAACTTCTTGCGGCCGGTCAGCAACTGCGGGTCCTGCTCGGACTTCTCCGGGCGCACGAGCACCATGATGCTTTCGACCTGGCCGCTTTCCCGGTGCACGGCGATCCCGGTCAGCTCGCCGCTGAACGCCGACTCGCCGGGGCGCACCGCGAGCACCCGCTCGGCGAACCGCGCCCGCCCGCCCTCGGTCAACCGCACGAACTGCTGCTCCACCCTCTCCCGGACGCTCGGGTGCAGCAGGTCGTAGAAGCTGTGGCCGCACACCTCGGAGGACGAACGGCCGAACTGGCGGAAGAAGTCAACATTGGCCTCCACCACCCGCAGTCGCGGGTCCAGGCTCGCCAGGCAGATCCCCGACCGGTCGAAGAACGAGCGAAAGACGCCGGTGAAGCCATCGCGGCGAGGTTCCGAATCAGCACTGCTCGTCCGTTGCACCAAGGTGGTAGCGGTGTCTGTACTCATTCGACGACCATTCCTCTCTTCGATGATCTGAAGACCTGTCGTACCGGATGAACGGACCCCATGTCGTTCTTCGCACACTATGGGCGTCGTCACCAAAGAGAGTCAACAATAGACGAAGCTCAAAGCCAAAGACTGTGGTCCGAGGGCCTCATGGTTCGGGTGCGGGGGGTGGGGTTCGGTGACCCTGAAGGTCTCCCCCGCTCGGCGCACCCAAGCCCTGGACCAGGCCTTCTGCAGTTAACGGTCCGACAGCCAGGTGTTCACTGTCTGGCCAGTCGTGGTGGGGGGCCACCCGCGTCGCGCCACGGAGGGCGGCGAAGCGAATGGCATCCGGCAGCACTTCGCAAGGCACTTGATATAGATTTAACTTTCAACACCGGAGGCCGCGCACGACATAAAGACAACGGCAGGGTGGAATCCAGGCTGAAATCAGGAAATAGTCAAGGAAAGGGGCCCGGGAACGGACACCGGGCAGCGCGAGTGGCGAACCATCAATCCGCGCGATGCCCTACCGATCACCGGACCATCATTCGAGCACGGCAACGCCACCTGAGCGGCGGCCGAACGGTTCGCTCTCCTCGTGAACTCGACTGCACTGAGCACGCGGTTGACTCTCATGCGTCACTTACCACCCGACCATAGTGGGATCAATGTTGGTTCGCAACCCCTGTGCATGGTTTTGCCTTCGTTTACTCCGCGCGGTGCCCGGCCGTACCGTCGACCGAGCCCAGCAAGAGGACGGGCGCGGCACAGCTCGGGGTAGCACGGGTAGCCGATCGGCGACGCCTGACCGCGAACCCGGGGGCCGATCGTGGAGCCGATGCGGCGCGTCCACGACAGCCTCCACCCGCCGGGCGTGACCTGCTTCCACCGGCCAACGCCCGCTGCCACCCGGAGATACCCGTGGTTCCCGGTCATCGAGTGTCCATTCCGGACACTCGGCGCGACAGCCAGGAGCGCCGCCGCGCGAGGTAATCACCGGCAGGCGGCCCCTGGTCAATACCCGCGCACGAACTCTGGTGGTTTTCCCACTTTACTGTCCGGGGGCGGAAGTCTAGACATTCCCAGGCCGCGGGTCCGCTTTACTTCGACACCGGTGACCCCAGCGAACCCGATACCTCCCGCGACAAGGGGCAGAAGACGATCGGCTCGCCCGGAGTCACCGGGACGCCGGTCTGTGCAACGCACGTAAACCACCCCGAAGGGAAGAAGCGTGACCACCGAGGACATCGACCCGAGCCTGTGGATCCGCCGCTATGCCAAGGCCTCCGACGCAGACCGGAGGCTGGTCTGCTTTCCCCACGCCGGCGGGTCCGCCAGCTTCTTCCATCCTCTCGCCCAGCGATTCGCCGCGGACACCGACGTCGTGTCCCTGCAGTACCCGGGGCGGCAGGACCGTCGCCACGAACCGCTCATCACCGACATCGGGAGCTACGCCGATCGTCTCACCGCGGTGCTGACGTCGATGACCGACGTGCCGACGGTGTTCTTCGGCCACAGCATGGGCGCCGTGCTCGCGTTCGAAGTGGCGCGCCGCCTCGAAGACCGGGGGGCGGCGATCCCCAGTTCACTGATCGTGTCCGGGCGCCGGGCACCGGCGACGTGCCGCGACGAGCAGGTCCACCGGCAGGACGACCAGCACATCATCGCGGAACTGAAACTGCTCAACGGAACCGGCGCGCAGTTGTTCGGCGACGAGGAGGTCATGCGGATGGCGCTGCCCGCGATCAGGGGCGATTACCAGGCGATCGAAACCTACGCCTGCGCCCCCCGTGTCACGGTGCGCTGTGCGATCACCGTGCTCGTGGGCCGCGCCGACCCCAAGGCGACCCTCGACGAGTCGGCAGCCTGGCGCGACCACACCACGGGGGACTTCCGCCTGAAGTCCTTCCCTGGCGGCCACTTCTTTCTCAGCGAGCATCAGTCCGCGGTGAACGGTGAGATCGCGGCCGAACTCGGAAAGCTTTCACCAGTGCCCAGCCAGGCCTGATCTCACCAGTACACCAGCCAAGTGGGATCACTCTGTGCGATCACGACGGTTCGGCCAGTTGCGAATCACATTCGCGTTTGGTTGCGACACTTCCCCTTCGCAAGCAAACGCAGGCGCCGAATACGGACAAAAGCATCCATATCAACGTCATGTGGGTTGCAAACCAACATTGTGCTTACTACAGTGCACTTTGCACCGTTCATGCGAACGGGTTGCGCCTCATCCGGCACACCCCCCGCCGGGAGACGCAGGGAAGGGCGTGATCACGGCGACACCGCTGATCAGATCCTGACCATCCCGACCGGCGGCGTGCCCACTTGCGGCCCGCCCGATTCCCGGTTGGTTTCCCCGCGCGGCGGCCTCTCCCCGGACATCGGAGTCCGGGGACGCGAGAGACGTCCGGCCTGAGCCGACTGGTCCTCTTCGGACTCTTCGCGCACTGAACACCCGCTACCGGCGCGCCGACAATTCCAGGACGGGAGTCGATCATGTCCGAGCCGAGGGTGTCCGATCGCCCTGCCCTGGCAAGGGTGATCCCGGCCGCGAACCGCGCTGCTCCGCCTGCGCCGAACAGGCAGGTTGACCTTCCCGGCGGGGTCCTGGTCGAGCGTTCCGCCGAGGAACAGGTCCTCCGCGACGCACTCGCCTCGCTGGATTCGGGACGTTCTTCGGTCCTCACGGTCACCGGAAGACCGGGGACCGGCCGCACCACCTTGCTGCGAAGAACCTTGGCACTGGCCAAAATGTCCGGGATCCGGACGCTCCAACTCCGGTGCTCGCACGCCGAGGCGGAGGTCCCTTACGGACTGGTCGCCCAGCTCACCAGCGCGCTCACGCCGAGTCGTCGTCCGACACCGTCGGAGCAGCCCGGTGGTGCCCCCGCGCGTTGTGACGAATTCCTTGCCATGGCTCGAAAGCAGCCGTTGCTGATCGCGGTGGACGATGCCCAGTGGGCAGACCCCGCGTCCAGGCTGTGGATCCGCTCGCTCGTCCGCCGGCTGCACTCCGCCCCCGTCGTGCTGGTCTGCGCCGTCCGGGGCGACGCGCCCGAACTCGACGACGAACAATGCGACGGGCCTTGGCCCGCCGACGGCGGCCAAGTCGTTTCCGCCAGGGTGCTGAATCTGGGTCCGCTGAGCGTCGCCGGAGTCCGCGGTGTCATCGCCGCCGGCTGTCCCGGTCCGGTCGACGAGGAGTTCGTCGCGCACGCGCTGACCGTCACCGGAGGCCTCCTCTCCGTCCTCAACACGACGATGGACCGGTTCGCGCGGACGGCGCCGCGGGCCGCCGCCGACCAGCTGCCCGCTTTGTCCCTTCGCGCCGCGGAGGCCACGGCCCAATACCTCGAAGATCTCACCGAGGACCTGCCTGCCGACGCCCTGGCCCTGCTGCGCGCGATGGCCGTCGGCGGCGATGGACTCGACTTCGACTTCGTGCGCATGTTGGCCCCGCCGCAGAGCACTCCGACGGGGAAGTCGCTCAGACTGCTGGTCAGCTACGGCTTGGCGACCCTGTCCGGCGGCCCGCGCCCGGCCACCGCGCAGATCGCGGAGACGGTGCTGGCGAGCATGCCGGTCACCGTCCGCCATGACCTTTCCACCCGTGCCGCCCACCTCGGGCATCACGTGGCGATCGCCGACGTCGAACTGGGCAGGCTCCTGCTCGACACCCCGCCGATCGGCCTGCCGTGGGTGGTCGAAACGCTCTGCCGAGCCGTCGCGCGCCATCGCGCCGACGGCCGCTACGCGACAACGTCCGCGCTGCTCTACCGCGCGCTGCGCGAGCCGCTGACCGTCGCCCGGCGCCGAGGTCTCCTGGTCGAACTGGCCGCTGCCGAACTGCGGGATTCGCCGGACGGAAGTGATCGACGGCTGCAGCAGGTGTTACTCGCCCCGGATGGCGATTCCGACGGTGCGCTCCTCGTTCATGCCGCTGACCTGCTTTTTTCCCGCGGCGACGCACCGAGCACCAGCCGGGTGATCACCGCCGTCTGCGCGCGGCCGAAGCTCGACCCGGCCGCTCTGGCCCCGCTGATCGCGCTGGGCAAACTCGCCGAAGACGACAGCGTCGGCGAAGCGGCCTTCCCCGCGGATTCGTTGCCCGCGCTGCCTGATCTGCCCACCGACCCCGTCCAGGCCGCGGTCGTGGCGTGGCAGCTCGCTTGCCGCGGCCGCGGGCGGACCAGGGCCCGCGCGCTCGCCCGCCTCGGGTTGAGCCGGGACGGTGACCGGGATCGCCCGCTGATCCCGCGCGTGGCCGCGTGCGCGGCACTGATGTACGCCGACGACACGGCAGAGGCGCTGGCCGGACTGGACCGGGTGCTCGCCGACGGCCGCCGCCGCGATGCCAGAGCGGCGGCCGCCCAGGCCCTCATCGCCCGAGCGGCGTTGGTCCGGCGGAGCGGCCGGCTGAACGAGGCGGCCGAGGACCTGGTCGCCGCCAGGGCGCAGCTACCGCTCAGCTGCTGGTCCCCGCGCTCCCTGACCGGCCTGCTCGCCCTCGAAATCGCGCTGAACCTCGACCGCGGGCAGCTCGACCTCGCGGCGCGCGCGGCCGCGGTGGAACTGCTCCCGGACGCCGAACACGGCCTCGGGTGGGCACATCTGCTGTGCGCGCGCGGGGCGGTCGACCTGGCGACGGGCAAACCGGAAGCCGCGCTGCGGGCGTTCCAGGAGTCCGGCCGGGTGCTCTCGACCCGGCAGTGGATGAACCCGGCCATCGCGGGCTGGCGCGTCCTCGCCGCCACGGCCCACCGCAGATGCGGCAACGTCACCGCCGCGCTCCGGCTCGTCACCGAAGAGCTGCAGCTCGCCAAGGAATGGGGTTCCCCGAGCGTGCTCGGCTCCGCCCACCTCAACGCCTGGCGGGCGCTGGACGGCACCAGGGTCACGAACGACCTCGAGGAAGCGGTGCGACTGCTGCGCGATTCCCCGGCACGGCTGCGTTTCGCCGCCGCCGCGACCGACATGGCCGCGATCAGGATCGACGCGGGCGAGCTCGACGCGGCGGCGGCGCTGCTCCGCGAGGCCGAAGGCGTGCCTTCCCTCTACTGGGCGGACAAGCTGCGGGTCAGAGTCGCGCACCTGGCCGAACTGCTCGCCTCCCGCCAGGCGGCCCCGGCCGTCGTTCCTCCTGGCTCCTCTGAGGGAATGCTTACGCAGCCCGAAGAACACCTCGCCGCGCTGGCGGCCTCCGGCTGGTCCAATGCGGACATCGCGGACTCGCTTTCGGTCACCACGCGGACCGTCGAACTCCGCCTGACCAAGATCTACCGCAAGCTCGAGGTCACCGGGCGCGCCGGTCTGCGCGCGGTCCTCGAGCGCAAACCCGTGGAGCGCTGAGAAAAAAGCGTTCCACGACGGGCAGTTCGCCGACGGGAACACTAGTGATTTATGGGCGCCCGATGCGCTTGACTTCTTTCGATGACGGTGGGGGCGCCGACCGGCCGATCGATCGACAACCACCACCCCCGTCCTTAAACTGGGCGCACCACCGCCTTCGAAGTCCGTGAGGAGTCTGGACGACGTGCTTCTCGAGCGGGAACCCGAAATCGAGTCGGTGACTGCCTCACTACGGCAAGCGCGGGTCGGCCACGGTCAGCTCGTCGTGATCGGCGGACCGCTGGGGGCGGGCAAGTCCCAGTTGATCCACGCGGTGCGGGAACACGCGCTCGGCGAAGGCGTGCTGACCCTGCAGGCCAGCTGCGCACTGGCGGAACGCGATTTCGCCTACGGAGTGGTTCACCAGCTCCTCGATTCCGCACTGCTGCTCGCCCTTTCCGAGCCACGCCGGCGGACGTTCTCCGAAACGGCTGAAGACCAGGTCCTCGAGAACCTGCACAAACTGGTCCAGGAACTGAGCGGGCGGAACCCGCTGCTGGTACTGGTCGACGACGTGCACTGGGCCGATACCGCCTCACTCGACTGGCTCAACCGGCTGACCCAGCGGCTCAGCGACCTCTCGATCGTCGTCGTGGTCACGGTCCGCGAGGGCGACCCGCTCGGCGACCGGCCCGCCCTCCGTGAGATGGCGGGGCGCGCCACCAGGAACCTCACCCTCGGCCCGCTGTCGCCGGTAGCCACGAAACTCGCTGTCGCCAAGGAATTCGGTGAGCCCGGCGACGACAGCTTCGTCCGCTCCTGCCACGAAACCTCGGCCGGGCGCCCGCTGTTCCTGATGTCGATCCTGGCCGAACTGCGCCAGCTCGGCTACCACCCGATCGCCGAACACGCCGAAGCCGCGCGCCTGCTTCTGCCTTCCGCGCTGCGCCAGCGCATCATGGCCTGCCTGCGGTCACAGCCCGAGCCCGTCCGGCGGTTCGCGCACACGCTGGCCGTCCTCGGCGAGCGCGACAGCCGCGACCTGCTGTGCGCCCTGGCCGGTCTCGATCCGGCCGACTGCGCGGAAGCCGCGGATTCGCTGGCCAGGCTCGGGTTGCTGAGTCCGGTGCCCCCGCACCACTTCTTCCACCACGCGGTCCGTGACGCCGTCGAGCGGTCGATGGCGACCAGCCAGTGGGCGGCACTGCACTCGAAGCTCGCCGAACTGCTGCGGGGCTGCGACTCCCCCGCCGAAGACGTCGCCGCCCACCTGGTGCACGTGGACCACGACCCGGCACCGTGGGCCGTCGACGTGCTGCGGACTGCCGGGCGGGCGGCGAGTGCGCGAGGCGACTGCGAGTCCGCCACCCGGTACCTGCGGCGTGCCCTGCTGAACTGCCCTCCCGACGACGCCTGCCGGGCAGAACTGCTGGTCGACCTGGCCACCGCGCAGCGCCGTTTCGATCCGTCGCTGTCCGCCCAGCACCTGTCCGAGGCCCTGCCGCTGTTCGCCTCCACCCTCGACCGCTGCCGCGCGGCCGCCCGGCTCGAACCGCTGACGCTCGACCGGCATCCGGGGCCGGCCCTGGAACTGCTCGAAGGGCTTCGGGCCGAACTCGGTGATCCGTCCGAACTGTCCGGTGAGTCCCGCGAAATCGCGCTCAAGCTCGAGGCCAGAGTGCGATACGCGCGCCATCGCGATCCGGCCGACCTCGCCGACGCCGTCGACCGGCTGGCCTGCCTCGGCGAGCATCCGCCGCTGGCCACGGCCGGTGAGCGTGAGCTCGTCGGCTCGCTGGTCTTCGCCGCCACGATGTCGGGCACCGGTTCGGCGCGGGTGACCGAACTGGGCGAACGGCTCATCCGGCACGAACCGGTCACCCTGGAACAGGTGCACGATGCGACTCCGCTCGTCGTGCGGTCGCTGATCCTCGCCGACGCGCTGGAGCAGGCCACCACCTGGCTGGACCTTGTCACCGTCCAGGAACGTCGGGTCAGCGCCCCGGCGGCCCGCGCTTTCGTCACCGTGCAGCGGGCATTGATCGCCGTGCGCCGGGGGAAGACGGCCGAGGCGGCCAGTCTCGCCGGGCTGGCACTGGATCTGGCGGGCCCCTCGCTCTCGTCCGCGTCGGAAGGGTGCACGCACGCGCTGGTGCTCGCCGCGATGGGCACCGGCGACGCCACGACAGCCGCGCGGTTCCTCAGCCGCTGCGGCGAATACGACGCCGGTGGCACGTCGTGGCTGGGCAAGCTCGTGCGCGGCGGGCTCGCGGCCACCACCGGGAACCATCCGGTCGCGCTGGAGTACTTCCACGCCTGCGGCCGGGAGCTCGACGCCGCCGGGTGGCGCAATCCCGAGCTGGTGCCGTGGCGGAGCTGGGCCGCGCTGCTGCACCACCGGCTCGGCCAGCGAGCGGCTGCCGAGGAGCTGATCGAAGAGGAGCACGCCCGCACGGTCGAGTGGGGGACGTCGCAGGGCCAGGGCCGCGCGCTGCGGGTCTGGGGCACCATCACCGAAGGCACCGCGGGCATCGAGCTACTCCGGCGTTCCGCCGCTGTGCTCAACGGTTCGGTCAACCGGCAGGAGCAGGCGAAAACGCGACTACTGCTGGTAAAACGCCTCGAGCACAGCGATCCCGCAGGCTCCCATCGCCGACGGGAACAGGGTCTTGGCCTCGCCGACGAGCACGACGCGTCGTGGCTCGTCCCCGCCACCGCGGGAGTGCCCCCGGTACCGGCTTCCCGCGGCACACTGACCGGCGCGGAGCGCAAGATCGCCGAACTGGCCGCGAGCGGGCTGACCAACCAGCTGATCGCCGACCAGGTCGGCATCACCCCGCGCACCGTGGAAAAACACCTCACCAACGTCTACCGAAAGCTGGGCGTGCCCGGCCGCGGCGCGCTGCCCGCGGCCATGGAACATCCTTCGTCCACATCGGACTGATGCGGGTCCGTCCACGCCCCGATCAGCCGGCTTGGAGCAGCCGCCCACCATCGATCCGCGCCCGGACCCGGACGGACTCCTGGCGGATGTCGCGGGGGCGGGGCATCGTGCTTCCCGGCAGGGAAACCGCGGCGGCGCCCCACGCCACACCCTGGCGCAGGGCGGAAACCCCGTGGGCTCCGGCGGCGAGGAAACCGGCGAGAGTCGCGTCGCCGGCACCGACCGTACTGCGGACGACAGCGGGCGCTTCGGCGTGCCACATGCCCTCGGCGTCGACCAGGAGCGCACCGTCTCCGCCGAGACTGGCCAACACGGTCTCGACGCCGAAACCACGGAGTTCCCTCGCGGCCTCGCCGATGTCGGCGACGGTGGGCAGCTTCCGGCCGACCACCTCTTCGAGTTCCTCGCGGTTCGGTTTGATCAGCGCGGGACCGGCGGCGACGGCCGCGTACAGGGCGGCACCGCTGGTGTCCACCGCGACCCGGATCCCCTTGCCGTCGAGGCGCCGGATGACCTCGGCGTAGAACCCGGGGTCGATCCCGGGCGGGAGGCTGCCGGCGAGCACCACCCACGAAGCGTCGGCGATGTTCGCGAGGATCACGTCGAACAGAGCGGCGACCTCGGTCTCACTGAGCGCCGCGCCGGGTTCGTTGAGTTTGGTGACCGTCGCGTCGGGCTCCACCACGCTCACGTTGATCCGCACGGGACCGGTGGAAGGGGCCTGGCACACCTCGATGTCGTAATCGGTCAGCAGCGCGATGAGCTGCTGCCCCTCGACTCCGCCCGCCGGGATGATCGCGCGCGCCGGGATGCCGTTGGACACCAGGGCCCGCGCGACGTTGACCCCTTTGCCGCCGGGCTGGACGTGCGCGGCGGAGATGCGGTGCACCTGCCCTCGCCGCAGCCCGGCCACTTCCAGCGTCCGGTCGAGGCTGGGGTTCGCGGTCACGGTGACGATCACTTCAACCCCCGGTCGGGACGTCTCGGCCCTCACCACAGCGATGGGTTCGGGCTTGGTTTTCTACGGTATTGCGGGTGATTTTGCATGGTTTCACGTTGGTTTTCAAGTATCAGGCCTTGTCTCCTAGCAAATCAGTCGCTTCAGCGCGGCGACGAGGTGGGAATGGCTGGTCCGACCGGCGCCGGAGTCGGGGGTCACGGTGCGGTCATGTTGCAGTCAGGCGCAAAACCACATAAACTCACACGCTACCGAACTGAAGGGCCAGAGGTGGGGGAGATGTACGCCGAAGAACGACAGCAGATCATCCTCGAACGCGCCCGTGCCAAGGGCCGGGTCGACGTGACAGCGCTGGCGGACGAGTTCACCGTCACCACCGAGACGATCCGCCGCGATCTCACCGTCCTCGAACGCCACGGGGTGCTCAGGCGCGTCCACGGCGGGGCCATCCCGGTGGAAAGACTCGGCTTCGAGCCCGCACTGGCCGCCCGTGAGGGCGTGATGACGGCGGAGAAGGAGCGCATCGCCAAGGCCGCGCTGGCCGAACTTCCCGACGAGGGCACGATCCTGCTCGACGCCGGTACGACGACCGCGCGGCTGGCCGAGATTCTGCCCGCCGACCGCGAGCTCACCGTGGTCACCCACTCCGTCAGCATCGCGCTGACGCTGACCACGCGCCCCAACCTGACCGTCATGCTCGTCGGCGGCAGGCTGCGCAGCCGCACCCTCGCCTCCGTCGACGCGTGGGCCCTGCAGGCACTTCAGGACACCTTCGTCGAGGTCGCCTTCATCGCGACCAACGGCGTGTCCGCCGACCGCGGCCTGACCACCCCCGACTCCGCCGAAGCCATGGTCAAGCGCGCCGCGATCGCCAGCGCGCGGCGCACCGTGCTGCTCGTGGACCACACGAAGGTCGGCAACGACCACTTCGCCCGCTTCGCCAACCTCAGCGACATCGACACGTTCATCACCGACACCGGCATCGACTCCGCGGTCGCCGCCGAGATCGCCGCGGCCGGCCCGACCGTCATCACCGCCTGACGAACCCCGCAAAGGCCGGTTCGCCAGCCGAGCTACGCCGGTCCGTCGTGTGCGGAGCCGAGCGAGTCGACGAGCCCGGCCCGGCCGTCCACGCCGAGTTTCCGGTACGAGTTGGTCAGATGCTTCTCCACCGCTCGTCGTGACACCCCGAGCTTCTCCGCGATCTCCGAGTTGGTCAGGCTGCGCAGTGCCATCCCGGCGACGGTGTTCTCGGCGGGGGTCAACGCCGCCCCCCGGCCGCCCGCGAAACCGGACATCGGTCCGCTCGGGGGCGCCCCCACCTCCTCGATCAGCCAGGTCGCCCCGCAGGCCTTGGCCAGTTCCTGGCCCTGCCAAAGGTGTTTCGGCCCGTCCGGCTCGCCGGTTTCGACGAGCCGGCAGCCCAGCGTGACCAGCACCTTGGCCAGCTCGAGCCGGTCCGGCGACCGGCCGAGGACCTCGGCCGACTCGCGGAGCAGGGCGATACTCCGGCTGCCCCCGGTGACCATCCCCCACACCCGCAGCGCGCGCCCCACCGTCGCCGGCGCTCCCCACGATTCGGCGAGCGCGTGGTGCTCCTCGGCAAGCGCCGCGGCTTCCGTGCCGTGCCCCAGGCGGTACTGGATCACCGCGGCCCCAGCCTGCCAGCCGTACAAGGCGGGGTTCTGCCAGCCGACCCGCGCCAGCTGTCGTCCGCAACCGGCGAAGTGGTCCAGAGCGGTCTCCAGCTCACCGCGCGCGGAGGCCAGGAAACCTCGCAGCATGCGCAAGACGGCGCTGCCGCGCGGATCCGTCCGGTCGTACTGCCGCGCCGCGAGCACCCGCTCCCCCAGCGCCGTGTCAGCGGTGGCGATCGCGACCGAGGCCTGCGCGATCATCGACGACCCCGCGGTCTCCGGCCAGTCGACGTCGGCCAGTTCGGCCGCCCGTGCGGCGCTGGCCTGGGCCTTGGCGGGCTGCCCGGTGGCCAGGAACACCAGTGCCCGCTCGGCGTGGATCACCGATTCGGCCGCGACGGCCTGCCGCCGCTGCGCCTGTGCCAGCGCGATGTCGAGCCAGCCCGCGACCTCCTCGGCCGCATCCGTCGCGACCAGGATCTCCACCAGCGACGTCAAAGCCGTGTAGACGTGGGTGAAGGACGCCGGTTCGCGCTCCAGGATCCGGCGCCCCAGCCTGGACACCTCGGCCGCGGGCAAAGCTGAGGAGACCATCCCGGCGCGAAGGAGCACAACCGCCAGTTCGCGGTCCGCACCCGTGGACAGCGGCAGGTCCCGGCCGTGCCCCAGCAGCAAGCCGGTCGTGACGGAGACCTCCCGCGGGCTCTCCAACCGGACGTGACGCAGACGCGCGGCCAGCCGCACCGCGGCGTCCCGGGTCGGCCCGCCGACGCGTGCCGGATCGCCGAGTTCGGCCGCGACCTCGGCGGCGACCCGAGCGACCGCCGGGCTGGCCCGGATCGCGGCCGGCGAGATCAGCACCGCCGCGGCCGCGCGTTCGCCGAGCGTGTCGAGCGAAGGCATGGCCTGGCACAGATGGCGGACCGACGAGGCCGAGTCGAACCCGCGCTCGGCGACCGCTATCCCGACGAGCAGCCGCGCCCGCTCGGGCTCGTTGCCGGACACGTTGAGCAGTGCGCGGCGCAGGTAGCGCACAGCGTCCTCCTGGCAGCCGCGCCGCACGCTCATCGCCGCCCCTTGGCGCAGGACGTCGACCTCCCAGCGGTCCAGCTCACCGGCCATCGCGCGCACGTGTTCGGCCGCCACCTCGGCGGAGGACCCGGCATCGTGCAGCGCGCGTGCCGCCGCACGATGCAGCCTGTCGTGCCGCTCGGCGGACAGCGAGCCCGCGACGGCCTGCCGGACGCTGGAGCAGGCAAACCGCGGTGGCTTCCCGTCCACCACCAGGCCGAGACTTTCCAGTGTCAGCTGGGTTTCCGAGACCTCGACCTGGTCGAGCCCGGTGAGCCTGCCGAGCAGCTCCGGGGCGACCTCGTCGCCGAGCACCACCATCGCGCCGGCCAGTTCGCGCGCGGCGTCCCCGGCGTCCTCGAGCCAGGCCAGGCGCGGTGCGAGCAGCAGCTCCTCGCTCAGTGTCCGGACGCGGTCGACGTTGGCCGCCGTCGGCCGGACGCCCGCCGCGACGAGGCCGCCCATCAGCACGGTGAGCAGCTCCGGGTTTCCGCCTGTGGTCTCCTGGCACGCGGCCGCGAACCCGGCGTCGCAGCTTTTCCTGAGCCACCTGGCGGTGAAATGCGCCGTGCCGGCCACCGAAAGGTTCGCCGCGCGCACCTCGTAGGTCGCCGCGGTGAGCCCCCGCCGGAGTGCCTGACCTGAGCTGTGCCCGTTGTCCCCGACCGTTCCGGCGATCACCACCCGCAGTCCGCTCAGCCGCTTGGCGAGCCTGCCGAGCAGGTCGGCGGATTCGGCGTCGATCCAGCACAGGTCGTCGATCAGCAGCACGGTGACGCGCTCGTCGCCGAGGTTTTCCAGCAGTGAGCCCAGCGCGATCTCCTTGGCCCGCGCGGGCCAGAGCTTCCCGAACAGCTGGCGCACGATCCCGAACGGAAAGCCCCGTTCCGGCTCTGCGCCCGCGGCCCGCAGCACGCGGGTTCCCGCTGAAGCCACGGCCATCCCGGCCAGCTCGTCCAGCAGTACGGTTTTCCCGGATCCCCTCGGCCCGCTGATCAGGACCACCGAACCGGCGCCCACCCCGGCCTCGCCGAACGCCCGGTTCAGCACGGCCAGGTCGGCTTCGCGTTCGAGCATGCGTTCGGGCGTGGGTTCAAGCATCGTCATCGGCCTTCCGCCTGGACCTTGTCCGCCTCGAACAACGGTGCCAGGTCGGCGCGGTTCAGCACGCCGAGTTTCCGGTAGACGCTGGTCAGGTGGACCTCCACGGTGCGCAGGGTGACCGAGAGAACGTCGGCGATTTCGGAGTTGCTCGCCCCGCGCGCGGCGATCCGGGCCACTTTCTGCTCCCGTCCGGTGAGCAGGTCGACCCGGTCCCCGGTGACCTGCGGCATCCGGCCGCCGGCCGCGAGGAGGAGGTCTCTGGCGGTCGTCGCCGACGCCCAGCCGCCGTGCTGGACCGAGAGGTCGACGGCACGACGGAGATGTTCCCTGGCCGCCACCAGATCTTGTGCGCGGAGCAACGCCATGCCCAGCAACGCCTCGGCCCGCGCGTGGTCGGACTTCGCCGCGGTACCGGCCAGCAACTCGGTGGCCTCGGTGAGTACGTCGAGCGCCCCCGGACCGCGGGTGATAGTCCCCTTGGCCATCAGGACGAGCCCGGAGGCTCGCGCGGTGCCCCAGCGCCTCGCCATCTCCTCGCCCCGCTCGACCAGCCCGACGGCTTCGCCCGCACGTCCCATCCGAGCCATCAAGGTGGCCGCGTGCAGCCACCATGGGGCGAACACCGGGTTGCTGATCCCGGCGTCGTCAAGGAGTTCGCCGCAGCGCAAGGCGTGGGCCAGCGCCGAATCCAGGTCCTGCCGGAACCACGCCACCGCCGACTTCCCCAGCAGGAAGTAGTGCTCGTCCGGCGAAACGCCGTCACGGCGCGTTTTTTCGACCTTGTCGAGCACGGCCTCGGCCCGGTCGACGTCACCCTGGTTGAACAGCACCAGCGCGTAAGTCGACAGGTGCAAGGTCGTCTTCGGGCCCCACGGCGCGCGGTCGGCGATCTCGACCGCATCCGTGATGTCGAGCGCGGCCTCGGTGATCTCCCCCGCACCGGCCAGGATCCACGCCTTCGTGCTCAACGCCAGCAGCTCGGTCCACGGCGCGTTGCGCCTGCCGCCGCTGATGATCGCCTTACCGATCCCGGCGATCGCCTCATCGAACTCGTCGGCGAGGAACAGCACGGCCGCGGCGGCCGCGGCGGTCCAACCGGTCGTCGGCTGCGGGCCGCTCAGCGCGCGACGCGCGAAATCGGCGGCGACGGCCGCCGACGTTCCGCGCATCGTGACGAGCAGGGCCTGCGCCACCAACGCCTGGCGTTCGGCGGGGGTGTCACCGGGCAGGTCGCGGGGCCGCTCCCGGAGCACGGCGAGCGAGCCGCTCCCCCGCAACCGCATCAGCGCCTCCAAACGCACGCGCACCTCGAACTCGTCCGCCGTCTCGGCTCCGTCACCACCGGTGCCGAGTGCGGCCAGAGCTTCGGAAAGCACCACCGCCGGCGGCCGGACACCAGGCACCGTCAGGGAAATCGCACCGAGCAGCTCGGCGACCACCGCCCGGCGGTGCGGACCACGTACCCACGGAAGGGCTTCTTCCAGCAGCGCCGCCGCCCGCCAGGGGTCCACCTCGACCAGGGCCGCCGCTAGGTCCACGCGCGCGTCGACGTCCTCGGGAGCGGTCTCGACCAGCCGGGCCAGGCAGCGCAGCGCGAAGGGGAGCGCCCCACTCCAGCCGACACCGGCCGCGCAGGCCAGCACCCCCCGCATCCACGGCTCGTCCAGCGTGTCCAGCGCGAGGAGCTGCTCCGCGACGCGCTCGATGGGCTCCCCCGCGTCGTTCAGGATGCGCGCCGCACGCCGCCTCAACGCGGCGTGCTCGACGGGGGTGAGTTCGTCGAGCACGGCCGAGAGGACGTCGAGTTGCCGACTTTCGTCACCGGCTCCCGGAACGGAGTATCCCTTGAGGACGTCGAAAGCGGCGATGACCGCGGGTATCGGCATGACCGAGAGGCTCGACACCAGCTCCGGGTCGAACGCCTGGAGCACCGCTGCGGCGCGGGCGACCCGCCGGAGCGATTCGGGCCACCGGGCCAGCCGCTCCCGCACCGCCGCGCGGACCAGGCCACTGCCCAGTTCGGCGACACGGGGCGCGCCCGCCTCATCGGACCGCACACCCTGCTCGCGGACCTCGGCGAGCAAGCGGAGCAGAGAACGCGGATTGCCTTCGGTGGCCTTGGCGCACGCGACAGTGAAACCCGCGGCCGGGGACCGGCGCAGTTCCCGCCGGATCACGTCGGCGATGTCGGCCTGGCCGAGCGGAGCCGGTTCGATCACGTGCGCGCGACCGGCGGCGGTGACCGCGGCCAGCCGCCGGTCATACGGGACCGGGCCGTCGGCGCACTCGGCCAGCACTATCATGAGCGGCAGGTCCGCGCCCCGGCGAAGGAGGAACTCCAACCAGCGCAACGACTTGTCGTCGCAGCGGTCGGCGTTGTCCACCACCAGGACGAACGGTGCTTCGCCGAGGAGATCGAGCGCGAGACGGTAGAGCTCTTGCGACGCTTCGTACTCGTCGTCCGGTAACGGGTGTCCAGGATCGAGCCCCAGCAGAGCCCGAACCGTCGAGTAGGCGGCTCGGTCACCGACGGTCCGCAGAATGGTTCCCTCGCCGCCGATTCGGCCCAGCAACGCGGTCTTCCCGATCCCCGAGGGCCCGCGCACGATGATCAGCTGCGCGGAACCCCCACGCGCGGCGGCGAAAGCGGCGGCCAGCACCGCCAGTTCAGCTGAACGTCCGACCAGGTTCGGACCGGCTTCCGTGTGACGATGCGACACGACGGGCCTCCCAACCCTGCGAATGCCCATGGTCTACCAGCAAAAGTGGACCGGGACGCAAATCGGCGTCAAAAGGGCAAGGACCCTGCACTGATGGGCACGGTGTTGACAGGAATATTGAGCTACCACCATTCGGGCAGGTTCAGCCTGCTTTTGGGTCGCAGCCACCTACGTGGGCATGTTCATCATCTGTTCGGGGCAAAGACCCCTAAGCGCCAGTCTCATCTGGCCGCCGACAGGGGAACCAATCCCCCAGCCTCACTCGTTCGGCTGCGGTCAATTCGACCGCCAATGAAGCCCATCGTGACTTCAGCGCCACCAAGACCTGCCGGCGCTTCTCCCGCGTCATGTGGGCCGCGCTCAGCCCACCACCCCGCCTGACCGGGCGAGTCGATCACGTCGCGGGAGCAGGGAAGGCGGCCGGGCTGCGGAGACCGTTGGTACCGACGGCCCGTATGCCGAAGAACACGTTGTCCTTGGACAGGTTCACTGTCGCGGAGGTGACATCGCCGGCCTCGATGACGTGTGTCCACTCCGGCGCCGTTGTCTCCCGCCACAGGACCTCGTAGCCCGCGAGTCCCGGCTCGGTCGCCCGCTGCCACACCAGGTTTGTCTGGTTGGTGAGCTGATCGGTGCGCACCTGGACACCCTTCGGAGTGCCGGGCGCGTTACCCAGGGACCACAGGGCCGCCGCGTTGACCCGCGCGACCCGCGCGATGTACGGGAAGTCGCAGAACTCGGGCAGGTCGCCGAACTGCTTGCCGTTCTCGACCCGGACATCTTGGTGCTGGTGGGCGAAGTCCTCGTTCGGCTCGGTGAAACGCGCCGCCGGATAGCCGAGTTCCAGGAAGGGGATATGGTCGCCCCCGCGCAGATACCGGTCGCGGCGGTAGATCACCCGCACGGTCATGCCGGTGCTCTCGTTCTCCCCCACCGTACGGACGAAGCGGGCCAGCTGCCGGGACGTCGAATCGTTCTCGCCGCCGACTGAGCGCCGCACGTTCGCCTGCTGCGGGGTCTCCGACGACGGAACCCCCTCGGCGAACAGCCGAATGGTATGCGGATCGCGGGCACCATTGTCCGCCTTGCTCGAGCCGATGATGTCGTTGGTGAACATCGCCTGGAGATCCGCGCCGGCGGCTTTGAACTGCTCTGCCAGATGACGCGCACCGTAGAGCCCCTGTTCTTCTCCGGCTAACGCCGCGAAGACGAGCGTCGCGCCTGTTGGGCGCCTGCTCAGCACTCGGGCAAGTTCCAGCGCGAGCGCGACCCCGGACGCGTCGTCGTCGGCCCCGGGTGCGTCGCTCGTGGCATCCATGACGTCGGAGCACCGCGAGTCGTAGTGGCCCGACACGACGTACACCCGTTCAGGTGACGTCGCACCCTTCAAGGTGGCGACGACATTCGTGATCCGGGTGGCCACCGGGATCCGTGACGCCGGGCCTTGGACGTAGGACTGGAGTTCGACGGTCATCCGGCCATCGGAACGCTCGGCGATGCCGCGCAGTTCGGCGAAGATCCAGTCACGGGCGGCACCGATGCCTCGGACAGGGTCATCCTGCGTGGACAGGGTGTGCCGTGTGCCGAACGCCGCGAGCCTCCTTACCGTCGCCTCGATCCGGCCCTCGTCGATCTCGCCAAGGATGGCACGTAACTCCCGATCAGGTCGTTGCCGCGGCACTCCGCGATCGGCCTCTTGCCCGATCCCGTCCTCGGCGCGCGCGGGCGTCGCGCTGAGCGCGGCGGCCGACACCGCCGCGGCCGTGGTGGAGAGAAAAATTCGCCTGGACCGCTGTTGTCCCATAAGGATCGTCCTACGCCGATCCGGTGCCGCCGTCCAGGGCCGATCGTCGCGTCCTGATCCGTCAGGACTGACCAACCCCGAAATGGCGGCATTCAGGTGAGCTGGTCGGCCGCGAGCGCGACTACTTCCGGCGGACGGTTGGACGGGTTTCGGGCAGCACCGGGCGTGGGCCGATCAGGCCGGTCCCGCGGAAGGTGTGGAGTGGCCGTGCCGGTCGGCCTTCAGGCCGGTGATCAGGGCGTCGATGAGGAAACGGTAGCTGCGGTCGGCATCGCGGGGCAGTCCGAAGCCACCGGCACTCTCGAGGCTGGCGAACCCGTGCACCGCCGATCGCAGCGCGCGGGCGGCGTCGATCGCGCTAGCGCCATGAAGTCCGAAGCCGGCGAGTACGTCGAGGAGGACTTGCAGGGCTTCGTTGCTGGCGTGGCGGTCTTCCTCGTCATCGGCCGGGGGTGCGCGGACGGAGGCAGCGTAGCGACCGGGGTGGTCGAGGACCCAGCGGCGGTAGGCGTCGGCGAACGCGTGGGCGGCGTCCGGGCCGGACTTGCCGGCGGCCGCACTGGCCAGTGTGTCGCCGAGTTCGCGTTTCGCCTGGATGGAGATGCCGCGGCGGAGGGCGTCCAGGGAGTCGATGTGCTTGTAGAGCGATGGTGTCCGGACGCCGACTCGCTTGGCCAGCAGGCCCATGGTCAGCCTTTCAAAGCCGACCTCGTCGGCGAGCGCCGCGCCGGCCGTGATGACCGCGGCCGGGGCGAGGCCTGCCCTAGGCATGGACGTTCGCCTGCCGGAAACCGAACATCAGGAGACCACCTCGTCGCGGTAATGGACGTGCGGGCAGCGTCCCGCACCCCCTCGATCATCTCAGGCCCGGCCTAATCCGGCGGCATCGCGGCTCTGCCGCCCGGCTCGCCCGGTCAAGAACGACCACCATCACCGACCTGGACGAACGACCCCAGGTGTTCGGGTCCACCGAAGAGGAACGACGAATCGCCGTACCGGGCGATCGGAGGAATGCCACCCTTGCTGGACCAGGACCGCCCGACCGAGTGGCCGTCATGCCACTCGTGGTGATCGGTGCGGTCGTGCGCTCACCGGTCATTGACAGCCATTGGCTAAACTGCTTAGCTTCTGGCTAATTCAATTAGCCATGGTTTTGGAGGACACGATGACCGAAACCCTGAGCATCGGCGGCAACACGATCGCCTACGACGTGACCGGACAGGGACCCCTCGTCGTCCTGGCGCACGGCATCGGCGACAGCCGCCACTCCTACCGCTTCCTCGCCCCGGCCTTGGTCGCGCAGGGTTACCGGGTAGCGAACGTCGACATCCGCGGCTGTGGTGACTCCAGCCTCGGCTGGGACGGCTACAGCCGCACCGACATCGCCGGCGATCTGGTCGCCGTCGTGCGCCACCTCGGCGGCCCCGCCGTGATCATCGGCCAGTCGATCAGCGGCGGCGCCGCGACCATCGCCGCCGCCACCGAGCCCGATCTGGTCACCGGAGTCATCGAGTTGGCACCGTTCACCAGCGCACAGTCCTTCGACCTCGGCGGACTGCTGAGGGTGAAGCGCTTCCGAGCCGGCTACCTCCAGATGGCGCAGGTCATCGTGAAGGGAAGCCTGGCGAACTGGACGAAGTACCTCGACGTGGCGATGCCGGTCAAGCCCGCGGATTGGGACGACGAGCTGGCCCGCATCGAGGCCAAGCTCAGCGAACCTGGCCGGATGAAGGCCCTGCAAGCCATGTGCAAGTCCAACCCTGGCGACGCCGGTACGCAGCTGCCCAAGGTCACCTGCCCGGTCCTGGTCATCGAGGGCAGCGACGACCCCGACTGGGCCGACCCGCGCGCCGAGGGTGAGAAGATCATCGCCGCCCTTCCCCGGGGTCTCGGTGAACTGGTGGTCATCGAGGGCGCCGGGCACTACCCGCACGTCCAGACGCCTGATCAGGTTGTCGCGCTGGCCCTGCCGTTCCTGTCCAGGACGCTGGCCCGCGCCTAGGTGGCTGGTGCTCGCGGTATCGGCTCTACCCTGGGCCTTGCGAAGCCCGGTCGGCTTCGCTACCGCATCGAGACGGCCCGCCTTCGCGGCGAAGCGACGATCGGATACCGGCTCAAGTCCGGCAGCGTCGAGCCACCGACCCGCGGGATCGTTCTCAAACTGCCGAAGGCCACACCGCTGCCACTGCCTATTTCGGACAGTGTCGCAGTCGTGACCGAAGTCTGAGAAGGTGTCCGGAAACTGATGTCATGTCGTCCAGTTTGGTGCCTAGGAGGCTGCTGAATAATCGGCGTGTCTCCTTGAAATGGCATGCTGAGCTGGGAGAATAGTGTCATGCAGGGTGTGGAGCGGGCGGATC
>NZ_JAYMZS010000122.1:0-25882 GCF_035828755.1 Amycolatopsis sp. H20-H5
AACGTGGGCAGCGTGACCACGGCGATCGCGGCACCGCCGAACGCGGCCAGCGCCGCGGTGTTCAGCAGCGGGCCCCGCCGGAGCGGCTCCACGACGGGGAACCCCTCGGCGACCGTCATCACGCCAGTGTCACCGACCCGGGACAACGGGGCCAACCCGGGTGACGTCGGCAAGGCGGCCTCGAACACCGCCGGAATAGCGTTTCCGACACAAGGTAAACAAGGCGTTGCTTTCGCGTCCGCCTTGGCCGCAGCTGGAAAACCTCGGTGTCCCATTGAAGGTGGGACAACGACCGGCTTCGTCGGCAACACCCTGGACATCCCCGGCGGGCCACGGAACGGCCGACACCGTGCGAGCGGTGAAGTCACCGCTCTGGCGCGAACCGATACCGGCCAACGAAAAGCAGCACTTCCCGGAATCCTCGTTCTTTCCTTTTCCCGGTAAAAGCGGCAGTCAGCGGTGGTCGTCCATCGTCATTCCCGGCATCGGCGCTTCGTGGCTCGGCGTGTCCCGTGGTGACGTGCCGCCGGGCCCGGCGAGTGAGCCCAGCGCCCAGGCAGCCCCGAACACGATCGCCAGCGCGCCCGCGAACAGCCCCAGTTTCACCGCGGTTCTCATGAGCTCCCGTGGTTTCGGCGGACAAGGTCAGCTGCTTGGCCGCGTGCCGATGATAGCTCCCCGACCTTGTCCTCCTCCCGATGATCGCCGGGCTCGTCCACCCCGGCCGACCCGTGACCCGCCGTCACGGAAAGTCTGGAAAAATTTCACCAATCCGGGTGATCTCCGGTACCGAATGCCCCGGTCAACGATGATCACCCCGGTGGTGGCCCGGGTCTGGGGCCCGCCCTCGGGATACGCCCGTTGTCGACGTTTCCGTCGCGCGGGCCGGAGGGAGATCGCGTGTTCGGCAAGAGGTATGTGGCGTCCATGATCACTCGCAGTGCGGAGAACGAATCGGATCGGCGGCGGTTCCTGCGCGCGGCGGGCCTGAGCGGGCTCGGTGTGGTCGGCGCGGGAGCGCTGGCGTCCATCGGTGGTTCCCCGGCCGCGGCGGCGGCCGCCCGCACGGCGGCCACCCAGGCGGCGCCCGCCGCGGTGACCGACGGCGCGGTGCTCAACTTCGCATTGAACCTGGAGTATCTCGAGGCGCAGTTCTACTCCTACGCCGTCACCGGCAAGGGTCTGCCCGAGTCGATGACCACCGGCACCGGCGCCAGGGGATCGGTCACCGGCGGTCGCGCGGTGCGGTTCACCACCAGGATGACCAAGCAGGTCGCCCAGGAAATCGCCCAGGACGAACGTGACCACGTCGCCTTCCTGCGCTCCGCGCTGGGCGCGTCGGCGGTCAGCCAGCCCGCCATCGACCTGCAGCACAGCTTCACCGCGGCGGCGCAGGCCGCGGGACTCGTCCGTCCGGGGCACACGTTCGACGCCTTCGCCTGCGAGGAGAACTTCCTGCTCGCGGCCTTCCTGTTCGAGGACGTCGGCGTGACCGCGTACAAGGGCGCCGCCCCGCTGATCGACAACAAGGCCTATCTCGAGGCGGCCGCGGGCATCCTCGCGGTGGAGGCCTACCACGCCGCGAACATCCGCGGCGCGCTCTACTCGCGGGAGACCGGCCTGCTCGGGACCGGCCTGCTGGGCCGCGATCTCAAGGAAGCCACCGTCAAGCTGTCCAACGCGCGCGACAGCCTCGACGGCTCCACCGACCTCGACCAGGGCGTGATCGACAAGCAGGGCCGGGCGAACATCGTCCCGACCGACGCCAACGGCATCGCCTACAGCCGCAGCCCCGGCCAGGTGCTCAACGTCGTCTACCTGACCAACAAGGCGGCCACCTCCGGCGGCTTCTTCCCCAAGGGTGTCAACGGCGACGTCAACACGAGCGCCGACAACGCCTGAGCCAGTGCGTTTCCCACCGGCCCGTTGCCTCGTCGGCGACGGGCCGTTGCCTTCGGGGTTCAGGCGTCCTCGGACGCCTTCAGGCAGTCCCGGAGCCGGATCATCCCGTCGCGCATCCTGGTCTTGACCGTGCTGACCGGAACGCCCAGCAGCTCACCGACCTGCTGGTAGGTGTTGCCCTCGTAGTACGCCATGACCACCGACCGGCGCTGTGACTCCGTCAGCCTGTCCAGGCACGCACGCACCTGACGCTGCTCCGACATGGACATGGACACAGACGTCGACACAGACACCGCCGAGTCCGCCACGTGGCCGGACGGACGGTCACGGGCACTTTCGAAGGACGCGTGGTGCTCGCGCGCCGTGGCGACCTGCGCGGAGCGCACCCGGTCCACCGCACGCCGGTGCGCCAGCGTCGACACCCAGGTCATCGCCGAGCCCCTGGCCAGGTCGAAACGGGCGGCGTGCTGCCAGACCTGCAACCAGACCTCCTGCGCGACCTCTTCGGACTGCGCGGCGTCCACCAGTACCCGGCGGATCAGGCCGAACACCCGCGCGGCACCGAGGTCGTAGAGGGCTTCGAAGGCGGCCTGATCGCCGCGGGCGACCGAGCAGAGGAGCTCGTCGGGACCCGGCAGCCTGAGAGCCGGAACGGCGGGCAGGAATCGATCACCGCTGGGAGCGGGGTGCACTGAGCCACCTCTACAGAGAGAAAACAGGCGCCCGGCCCCACCGCACGACCGCGATTCCCCAGCGCCGGCCTGGGAACGCGATCACCCCGATTTTTTACACCACCCGCTCCGGCCCGATCAGGGCAACCCTGGCCAATCGGCCACCCGGTCGTGGTGTAGAGCACACCCGACCACTCCGCACCGGCAACGGCTCCGAAGGCCTTACGGCACACCGGATAACAGCCGGCCGGGTGCCACAAGCCGGGACTCGGGCGAGTGGCCTGGACCAGTACGCCCGGTAGGGCCACCCACCCGGTCCCGCTGTCTCGGGGAGACCGCTCAGGCGGTCTCCCCGAGGTCATCCCGGTGATCCAGCTGCCCCTGAAGGCCACTGTGTCCCCCAGTGCCCGTCGTCTCGTCGGCAACGGACCTCACGGCGCCTGACGCCGTGATGGTGGCCTTCAGGGGCACGGGTTTCTTGAAGCCTTGCTGTCAGCAGTTCCGCATCTCGGACACCTTCGGGCGGGGCGGGAGCGCCGCCGCGCCGCGGGACTCCGTGTAGGCGTAGCCCTTGGGCAGGCTCGTGCAGCCCCCGTCCGCCGCGAAAGCCCAGATCATGCGTACCCGCACAGCGTGCGTGCAGGTGTTGCTGGCCGTGGCATACGCCGTGTTGCCGTCCCGGTGCTGGGACACGGTCACGCAGGGATCCGCGGCGGAGTCCACCACGACCGGCTGAATCAGGGAACGGCGATGACGCAGTTGGCCCCTTCGCGGTCGGCGACCTCGGCGTCGTCGAACCAGCCGTCCTCGCCGAGGTAGCGGAAGGACACCTTCCGGCCTTCGGGGATCTTGACCAGCGCCGAGATGGTGCCGTTGGTGCGCGGCAGCAACGGGTGGGCGCCGGGACGCCACTGGTTGAAGTCGCCGACGACGCTGACCGGGGCGGCGAAGTCCTTCAAGGGCAACGCGAACCGCACGGTGCGCAAACCGTTTCCGGCCTTCAAGACGGTGATCACTGAAACTCTCCCTGCTGTTTTCACGGGGTCCGTACCGCGGGGCTCGTCGATGAGCACTCTCGCAAGGCGGATACGGCGGGCACTACCTGCCCGTGCCGACGCTGGCACCGGCGATGTTCGCACGCCCGGCCGCGCCCACCGGCCCAGGCAGGCCGCCGCGACCGGATCCGGCACCCCATCGAGTGAACGCCGCCGTCACCCCCGGGCGGCGCCCACCAGATCCACCAGCAACACGGCACTCTGCCGCGCCGATACCCCGCGCTCACGAGCCAGCTGGTCCAAGGCCACCCGCGCCGCGTCACGCGACACCCCGTGCGCGCCGAGTATCGTCATCGCGTCCTGCACGGCCTGCTCGTCCCCGTCCGGCGTGTGGTGCCTGCCCATCTCGTCTCCCTCGTTTCCCCCGTCTTCGGAGCGAGTCGCCGCACCGGCCCCGGGTTCACCCCATCAGGTCACCGAATTCACCCGGTTCAGAATCAGGACCACAACTCTCGGAGGTGGCAGGGCGATGACAGTCCGGATGACGAACGAAGTGGTGATCGTGGAACCGGTGCGGACCGCGGTCGGCCGGTACGGCGGGGTCTTCACCGAGGTGCCCGTGGCCGAGCTCGCGGCGGCGGTGATCAGGGAGGTGCTGACGCGCACCGCGGTGGCGCCGGGGACGATCGACGACGTCGTGTTCGGCCAGTGCTACCCCAACGGTGAGGCGCCGGCGATCGGACGGGTCGCGGCACTCGACGCCGGACTGCCCGTGGAGGTCCCCGGCCTGCAGCTCGACCGGCGCTGCGGCTCCGGCCTGCAGGCGGTGCTCGACGCGGCCATGCGCGTGCAGACCGGCGTCGCCGACATCGTGCTCGCGGGCGGGGCGGAGAGCATGAGCCAGGCCGAGTTCTACTCCGACGCGCTGCGCTGGGGCATCCGCGGGCCCGGCGCCGAGCTGCACGACCGGCTCGCCAGGGGCCGGGTCACCGCGGGCGGGCGGAACCACCCGGTGCCCGGCGGCATGCTCGAAACCGCGGAAAACCTGCGCCGCGAGTACGAGATCCCGCGCGCGGAGCAGGACCTGCTGGCGCTGCGCTCGCACCAGCGGGCCCTCGCGGCGATCGAGAACGGCCGTTTCGCCGAGGAGATCGTGCCGATCACCGTTCCCGGAAAACGCGGCAAACCCGGCACCGTCGTCACCCGTGACGAGCACCCGCGTGCCGGCACGACCCCCGAATCACTGGCCGCGTTGCGTCCCGTGCTGCTGAAGCAGGACCCCGGCTCGACCGTGACCGCGGGCAACGCGAGCGGCCAGAACGACGGCGCCGCGGTCTGCCTGGTGATGAGCCGCGAAAAGGCCGACGAGCTCGGGCTGGAGCCGCTGGCCCGGCTCGTCTCCTGGGCCGTCGCCGGGGTGCCGCCGCGCACCATGGGCATCGGCCCGGTGCCCGCGACCGCGAAGGCGCTCGCCAGGGCCGGCCTGTCGCTCGCCGAGATGGACCTCGTCGAGCTCAACGAGGCGTTCGCCGCCCAGGTGCTCGCGTGCACCCGGGAATGGGGGTTCGGCGAGGGTGACTTCGAGCGGCTCAACGTCAACGGCTCGGGCATCTCGCTCGGTCACCCGGTCGGCGCGACGGGCGTGCGGATCCTCACCACGATGGTGCGGGAAATGCGCCGCCGCGGGAGCCGCTACGGCCTCGAAACGATGTGCATCGGGGGCGGGCAGGGCCTCGCCGCGATCTTCGAGCGGGTCGAATAAGTTGATCTTAAGCCATTTCTACTACTGCCCGTGTCCGTCCTAACAGGACTGAATACGCGGGCAGGCCGACATGGTCGCGGCTTTCGGTTGCGGTCAAAGAACTATCCGGATTCCGGCGGGGACGGGCCCGCCCGGTCGTCGTGGCCGGAAAGCACTCAAACGGCGTCGCGCGCAGTCACGGCTTATCGTCGGGGAGGAGTTTCGTTTCCGCGTGCACAGCTTCTCCACAGGAAAGCGCCCCGTTTTCACAGGAACGCGTGATCGAATCCCCCGAGCGACCGCATCAGCCCGAACAGCCGAGGGACGAAGATGACCCAAGCCCTGCCCAGCGACGTCACCGAGCAGGAAAGCAGCACCAGGGTCACCCGCCGGTACCGGCCGGAACTGCAGGGCCTGCGGGCGCTGGCGGCGGTGCTCGTCGTGATCTACCACGTCTGGCTCGGGCGGATCTCCGGCGGCGTCGACGTCTTCTTCCTCATCTCGGGCTTCCTGATCACCGGGCAGCTCTTCCGCGCCGCCGGCCGGGGCCGCATCGAGTTCCGGCCGCTGTGGGGCCGGATGATCAAACGGCTGTTCCCCGCCGCGGTTACGGTCCTGCTCGCGGTCGTCGGCATGAGCATCCTGCTGCTGCCGCAGGACCGCTGGTTCCAGACCATCAAGGAGGTCTTCGCCTCCGCGCTCTACGTCGAGAACTGGCAGCTGGCGGCGGACTCGGTCGACTACTTCGCCAGGCACAACACGGCCAGCGTGGTCCAGCACTACTGGTCACTCTCGATCCAGGGCCAGTTCTACCTCGTCTGGCCGCTCCTGGTGGCCGTCGTCGGCCTGCTGGCCGCCCGCACCGGGAAATCGCTGCGGAAAACGCTGGCGGTCACCCTGGTGGTGCTGTTCGCCGCGTCGCTCGCCTACTCGGTGCGCCTCACCGCGGCCGACCAGCCGCTCGCGTACTTCCACTCGCTGACCAGGGTGTGGGAGTTCGCGCTCGGCGGCCTGCTGGCACTGGCCATCGACGCGGTGACGCTCCCGCGCCTGCTCCGGGTGGTGGCGGGCTGGGTCGGCGTCGCCGGGCTCGTCACCTGCGGGATGGTGCTCGACGTCGGCAGCGTGTTCCCCGGCTTCGCCGCGCTGTGGCCCACCCTCTCCGCGGCGTTCGTGATCCTCGCGGGCGCCACCGGCAGTCGCGCCGGCGCCGACCGGATCCTCAGCTCGCGCCCGTTCACCTACGCCGGGAACCTCAGCTACTCCCTCTACCTGTGGCACTGGCCGGTGCTGCTGTTCTACTTGATCGCCCGCGGGCGATCAAGTAGGTCGGGCTGCTCGGCGGCCTGGTGGTCATCGGGGTCTCCGTGGTCCTGTCGGCGCTGACCTACCACCTGGTGGAGAACCCGATCCGGCTCTCGGCCATCGGGGTCGGGAAACCCTGGGGCGCGTACCGGTTCGCGGTGCTGGCGCTGGTGCCGCTGCTGATCGTCACCGGCACCTGGCAGGTGGTCAGCCAGAAGATGGCCGATTTCAGCATCGCCCTCGACGACGCCGACCACCCGGGGGCACTGGTCCGTACCACTGGGCTCGCGCAACAGAAGCCAAGCGATGCCAAACCGGTGCCGCCGATGATCGCGGTCCCCGACGACTGGGCCAGGATCCCGGAAGCGCCCTGTGTGAAGTCCGCCTACGACGTGACGCTGGAGATGTGCACGACCGCCACCGCCGGCACCCCGGCCAAGCGCCTCGTCGTGATCGGCGACTCGCATATCCAGCAGTACCTCGCGGCGTTGAAACCGTTGGCGGACAAGAACAACTACCAGCTCACGTTCATGCTCAAGGGCGCCTGCCCGTTCTCCACCACCTCGGACGCCATGCCGGGGGACAAGGGCTGCACGGACTGGAACGCCGCCGCGGAACGCGAGATCGTCGCGATGCGCCCCGACGCGGTGTTCACCATCGCGAGCCGGGACGTGCGGCCCGGCCTCACCGAGCAGACCCCGGCGGGGTTCGTCGAACAGTGGAAGAACCTCGACCGCGCCGGGATCCCGGTGCTCGCGGTGCGGGACAACCCGCGCCTCGGCTTCTCCCCGCCGGCCTGCATCGACGCCCACGGCATCAAGGCCGAGCAGTGCGGCGTCAAACGTGACCGGCTCCTGGCGTCGACCCCGCCCTACGAGGCCGCCGCCGGCGTCCCGGACAACGTCTCGTTCCTCGACTTCAGCGACTACTTCTGCGGGCGCACCTGGTGCCGCCCGGTCGTCGGCAACGTGCTGGTCTACATGGACGACAACCACGTCACCGCGAGCTTCATGACCACCCTGTCCCCCGTCGTCGGAAAGGCGGTGACCACCGCGCTCGGCTGGTGACTACCCGGCGAGCAGGTCACGCAGGGTCTTGACGACCTCGGCTGGCGCCTCCTCGGCCATGAAGTGCCCGCAGGACACGGTGCGGTGCGTCAGCCGCGGCGCCCAGGCCCGCCACCGGGCGGCGGCGTCGAAGCCGAGCGCGGCGCCCCAGTCCTGCTGCAGTACGGACACCGGCATCCGCAGCAGGTTGCCCGCCCGCCGGTCGGCCTCGTCGTGCTCGACGTCGATCGCGGCGGAGGCCCGGTAGTCCGCGACGATCGAGGGGATCGCTTCGCGGGACGCCTTCAGGTACTCGGCGCGGACGTCCGCCGGGAGCGCGTCCGGGTCGGTGGTCCAGCTGTCGAGGAAGTGCCCGAAGAAGGCGTCCGCCGCGCCGCTGATCAGCTGCTCGGGGAGGCCGGGCGGCTGGGCCATCAGATAGAGGTGGAAACCGACGGCCGCGGACGTCCCGTGCAGCACGTCCCACATGTCCAGGGTCGGCAGGACGTCCAGCGAGGCCAGGTGGGTGACCACGTCCGGGTGGTCCAGCCCGGCGCGGATGGCGACCAGCGCGCCCCGGTCGTGCCCGGCCAGCGCGAAGCGGTCGTGCCCGAGTTCGCGGGCGAGCGCGACGACGTCGGCGGCCATGGTCCGTTTCGAGTACGTCTGCCCGTCGACGTCGGCTGGCTTGTCGCTGCCGCCGTAACCACGCAGGTCAGGGCAGATCACCGTGTGATCGGCGGCCAGGTCGGCGGCGACGTGGCGCCACATCAGGTGGGTCTGGGGGAAGCCGTGCAGCAGCACGACGGGGCTGCCCGAGCCGCCTGTCGCGACGGTGAGCGCCACGCCGTCGGCGACGGTGACGCGCCGCCGGGTGAATCCGGTGATCTCCGGTGCCATCTCGGTTCTCCTGTCGAAGCGGTTCGATCGTGCACCGCCACTGTCGGGGCCGCCGATCAGCACTCGATCAGCACCGGCTCAGCCGGGCGGCCGGAAGTCGCGCCGGATAGGTTGGCGGGGTGGCCGTGCCGGTGGTGAGTTTTCGGGTGCTGGGCCCGGTGGAGGCCGACAGCGAGCGCGGGCCGATCGACCTCAAGGGCCCGCGGCACCGCGCGGTCCTCGCCCGGCTGCTGATCGCGAAAGGCCGGGTCGTGCCGGTCGACCTGCTGATCGACGATCTGTGGGCGGAGGCGCCCGGCGGCGCGCTCGGTGCGGTCCAGACCTTCGTCGGCGCGCTGCGGAAGGCCCTCGAGCCGGATCGCCCGCCGCGCACACCGGCCCGGCTCCTGGTCACGTCGCCACCCGGCTACGCACTACGGGCCGACCCCGAAAGGGTGGACGCGTGGCGTTTCGAGGCCGCGGTCGCCCGCTCGGCCCGGCTGCTGGCGGACGGCGAGGCCGCGGAAGCCCACCGCCTGCTGGACGACGCGCTGGAGCTCTGGCGAGGACCCGCGTACGCGGAGTTCGCCGAGCTGGCCTGGGCGCGGGGCGAGGCCGCCCGGCTCGACGAGATACGCCTGCTCGCCGTGGGACGTCGCGCCGAAGCGGCGCTGGCACTGGGCCGGGCGGCCGAGCTGGTGCCGGAGCTGGAGGCGCGGGTCGCGGCCCATCCCCTGCGCGAGGACGGCTGGCGGCTGCTGACGCTGGCGCTCTACCGGGCCGGGCGGCAGGGCGACGCGCTGGCCACCCTCCGCCGGGCCCGCGAGGTCCTGCGCGCCGAACTCGGGGTGGATCCCGGGCAGCTGCTGCGGCAGCTGGAGTCGGACGTCCTCACCCAGGCCCCGCACCTCACCACTCCCCCGGCCCGGCGGCCGCCGGTCACCCGGCCGGTCGAGCATCCGTTCGTCGGCCGGGGCGACGAACTGGCAGAGCTGCACGAAGCCGCCGAGGCCGCCGTGGCGGAACGCCGTCCGCGGCTCGCGCTGCTGTCGGGAGCCGCGGGCGCGGGCAAGACGGCGCTGGCCACGGCCCTGTCCCGGCAGCTCGCGGCCACCGGCTGGACCACCGCCTTGGGCACCAGCCCCGAGCTACGGGGTGCGCCCGAAGCCTGGCCGTGGACCCAGATGCGGGCGAGTCTGCCCGCGGTCCCGGTCGGCGACGACCCCGTCTCGGCGCGGTTCCACCGGCATCGGGCGATCGGCGCCCACCTGGCGAAAGTGTCCGCCACGGGTCCGGTCCTGCTCGTCTTCGACGACCTGCACTGGGCGGACGAGGAGACCCTCGCCCTGCTGACCGCGCTGGCCACCGATCCCGGCGCCGGGCCGGTACTGCTCGTCGGCACCTACCGGTCGACCGAGATCACCGCCGGGCTCGCCGAGACGCTCGGCCGCGCCGCCCGCGCCGAACCGGCCCGGATCTACCTCGGCGGGCTGGCCCAGCCGCAGGTGCTCCAGCTGGTCAAGGCCGTCACACACCGCGAAATGGCCGCTGACGACGCCCGCGTGATCCACGCCCGCAGCGCGGGCAATCCGTTCTTCGTCCGCGAGCTCACCCGGCTCTGGGAGACCGAAGGCGACGCTGCCCTGCACTCCGTGCCCGCGGGAGTCCGCGACGTCCTGCGCCATCGACTGGCCGGGCTCACCGCGACGACGCGGACCCACCTGCGCCAGGCCGCGATTCTCGGGCCCGAGGTGGACCTCGACGTGCTGATCCCGCTCGCCGGGGACGAGGGCGAGGTGCTGGACTCGATCGAAGCCGCCCTCCTCGCGGGTTTCCTCGTCGAGCCGGACACCGGCGGCCTGCGGTTCGCCCACGCGCTGGTGCACGAAACGCTGCTCGACGACGTCCCGCGCGCCCGCCGGGCCCGGTGGCACGCCGCGGCTGCCGAGATCGTCGAAGGGCTTCGGCCCGGCGACGTGGAGACGATCGCCCACCACTACCTGCGCGCGGAAAGCCAGGCGACCGCGGCTCGCGCCGCCCACTACGCGCAGGCAGCCGCCGAACGGGCGGAACGCCGGTTCGCGCCGCACGAGGCGGCCCGCCGGTGGCGGGAGACGATCGCGGCGCTGGACCGCGCGGGGAACGGCGACGCGCGGGCCCGGCTGACCGCGGTGACGGGCCTGATCCGGGCGCTGGCGGTGAGCGGCAACCTGGCACAGGCCCGGCACCACCGCGCGGAGGCGGTCACCGTGGCCGAGTCGCTGCACGATCCGGTGCTGACCGCCGGGGTGATCGGCTCCTTCGAGGTACCCGCGATCTGGACGGCGAACGACGATGAGGCCCTGTCCGCCCGGCTGGTGGCGGCGGCCGAACGGACGCTGGCCGCCCTGCCCGCCGACCACCAGGCCGACCGCGCCCGGCTCTTGATCACCATCGCGATGGAACGGCGAGCCGACGACAGTGCGCGGGGAAGCCGCGCGGCAGGGGAAGCCGAGACGATCGCCCGCAGCCTCGGTGACCCCCTGCTGCTGGCATTCGCGCTCAACGGCCGCTTCCTGCAGACCTTTCACCGGGCCGGACTCGCCCCGCAGCGAGCCGCGATCGGCGAAGAGCTGCTCGACCTGGCGACCCGCCACGGCGGCCTGGTGACCTTCGAGGTGCTCGGGCACCTGATCCTCGTCCAGGCCCGCGCCGCACTAGCCGATCTCGCCGCCGCCGACCGGCACGCCGCCGCGGCCGACCGGCTCGCCGAGCGCTACGAACTCCCCCTCGTCGGCGTGTTCACCAGCTGGTACGCCGCGCTCCGGCTGGCCGCGACCGGACGGACGGACGAGGCGCGCGCCGCCTACCGTGCGGCCGCCGCCCGGCTGACGGGCACCGGAATGCCCGGGGTGGAGGACGGCATCCTCCCGCTCGCCCTGCTCTGCCTCGGCGACCGGCCGGGGGCGAACGACGACTGGGGCCCCTACGCACCCTGGGCCCGCCCGCTGGTGCTGCTCGCCGAAGGAAAACGCGACCCGGCACTCACCGTCCCGGACTCGCCGCGCGACCTGCTTTTCGAGGCCCGCGGCTGTTTGCACGCCATCGCGGCGATCGAGGCGGGCGACGGCCCGGCGATGGAACGCCTCTACGCCGCCTTGCTCCCCGCGGCGGGCGAGCTCGCCGGAGCCGGAAGCGGCCTGCTCACCCTCGGGCCCGTCGCCCGTCATCTGGGCGATCTGGCGGCCGCGCTCGGACGGCCGGGCCAGGCCGCCGAGCACTACCGGCAAGCACAGGCGATCGCGGAGCGGGCCGCCTCAGCACCGGGGCATCAGCACCGCGGGGTCACGCCGTCGAAGGACGCGCAGTCGTCCTGGTAGTAGGGAACGGCTTGCCACTGCTCAGGGGTGAGCGTGCGGGAGGTGTCGCCCGCGACGAACGTCCACGGCCCGCGATAGGTGTTGCTGAACCAGTAGTTGCCCTGGTCGTGGGTGATCGCCTCCTGGACGGCCGTGCCCTTGTACGGGGACCAGGCCGGGTAGGTGCCGTAGTTCGAGAGCACCGCCATCCGGCCGCAGAGACCGGTCGTGCAGCCGAGGTGGGCGGGATCGAAGGCGAAGGTGTTGTCGTGGACCTCGACCCGCTGTGTCTTCCAGCGGCAGTCGTCGTAGAGCGGTGCGGTCGTGATGCCGGGCGCCGCGCACGACGCCGGGTCGGCGACGAGCCGTGTGCAGCTGGCCGTGGAGGTGTTCGCGGGGCTGTTGCAGAAACGGTCGGCGTTCTCCCACAGGGTGACGCCGGACCAGTTGTCCTCGAAGACGTTGTCGTAGATGTCGATAAGGGTGGTGCGCGCCGGGACACGCGGTTCCCCGCCCGCTTCGCTGAGATAGATGGTCGCGGCGGGGAAATTGTCGCCGCGTGCGGCACGGGCACGGCCCGACACCAGGGTGTTGCGGCGAATGACGTTGTCACGCACGACGAGGTTGTAGCTGATTTCGTAGAAGATCGCCTCGGCGTCGTTGTCCTCGATGAGATTGTTTTCGATCAGGAAGTCGTTGTCGTTGGTGTCCGCCCACAACCCGGCCCCGTGGTTGTGGTGGACCCAGTTGCCCCGGATGTCGGCGCCGTTCACCGACCAGAACTTGATCCCGCCACTGCAGCCGCACCCCGGGCTCCTCGTCTCCCAGTCGTCGACGTTGTTGCCAGAGACCTCGTTGCCCTCGACGATCAGTCCGGTGATCCCGTTGCCGGAGCGGTAGGCGTTCATGCCGTACTGCCCGTTGTCGCGCAGGCAGTTGTGCCGGACCTCTTGGCGCACGCCCGCCATCAGCGCGGCTCCCCGGTTGTACTGGACCGTGCTGTTCTCGACGATCCAGTGCTCTCCGGAGTCGTGGTTGACCACACCCTGATCCTGTGGTGCCACGAAATTCTGAATGGTGAGGCCGTCGATCACGACGTCCTTGGCCAGCTGGGTGAAGGCGGCCTGGTTGACTCCCCGCCCGTCCAGCACCGCGCCTGGCGCGCCGAGATAGACGTCCCCGTCCTTGGGGATCACCTGCCCGAAAGCGTCCGTGCCCAGGGTGTGTGTACCGGGCGCGAGCCAGAACGTGCTGCCGGGCGGGGACAATCGCGTCTTGGTGCCCAGATCGCTGTCCACGGCCGGATCGACGACCACGGCGCCCGCGGGCGCCGTGGGGTGGACGACGGGCTGGTGGTCGCACACCGCACCGGGCCCGGCCGCGTCGGCGGCGGCCGGAAACGCCGGAAGCACCGGAACGACCAGCGCGGACAACAGCAGAACGGCGAACGCGGAATGGGTGCGCAACATGCGGGTGAACCTACGCACGTCCGCGTGATTGTGGTGTCGGCCATCCGTGTCCAGTTCCGCGCTTACGGGTGACCCGCGTTGATCAGGAAACTGTTATGAGTAGAACGTCCGGAAAAATCGGGCCGCTGAATAAAGGGCAGTAATGCCCTTGTGTACCGGCAGGAAAAGTGTACTTGATCCTTTTACCGCGTCGGCACCGTGGTGCGAAAGAGGGCAACCCGTAGCCGGGTTGCCCTCCAATTCGCGGACTGCCTACGGGTCACAGCGCGGGGCCGGTCCCTCGTAACCCTTCTTCGACGACTTGTCGATACCGACCTCGCACTTGATGGACGGGTCGAGCTTGTTGTCCTTCACGTGCGCGTCGGTCGAGTGGTTCTGCAGGCCGATGGCGTGGTCCGGGCCCGCCACCCAGGTGTTGCCGGTGACGGTGAGATGCTGGACGTCGTCGATCATCAACGTCTGCGACGCTTCCTTGGTCTGGCAGTAGTTGTTGCTGAAGGTCCAGTCCTCGGACACGCCCACGCCGCTGCCGTCGCCCGCCTCGGAGTTCGGGCCCTCGCCGATCAGGCACATGTTGTCGACCTGCTCGCACCGGTTGCCGTCCACCAGCAGGTGCCTGCTCGCCACGGCCTGGTCATCGGTGGCGAAGGTCTGCATGCAGTCGGCGTGCGCGCCGGTGCTGTTGTCGGTCTTGCTGATCGTGTTGTGCGCGATGGTGATGTTGTCGCCGAAGAAGCGCAGCCCGTCGCCGTCGCCGCCGTGGGGCGAGGTGACGGTGTTGTTCCGCACCGTCACGTTGTTCCCGTGGATCTCGATCCCCGGGGCGGACGGCTTGTCCAGGGTGTAGCCGTCCACGATGACGTTGTCGGCGTCGATGTCGATCCCGCCGACCTGCTGCCCGGCACCGGAATAGGTCAGCGGCTTGCCGGGCGTGCCGCCCTTGGTGATTTTCAGGCGCTTCGCCTTCACCGCCGTGTCGAGGCACACGACGTCGCCGGGTTTCGCCGCGTCCATCGACGCCTGGCCGGCGACGTGACGGGTACACGCGGGGGCGGTGCCCGCGTGCGCACCGGCGGCGAGCGCGGGGGCCGCGCCCACCGGCACCGCTGTGCACGGCACGGCCAGCGCGGCCACCGCTGCCGCGGATCCGAGAATTCTCCTGAAGACCAGCATCGCACTCTCCTCGATCGTGAAGATCCTTCCGGTGCGACGCTAGGGACTTCGGCCGGGAGGGGTCCCGAAACCCTTTCAGGAGAGGGCTTTCCGCCGGGCCGCTACTTCTGGTGGGTGACGGTCAGCCCGTAGATCGCGACCTCGCCGTAGTTGCTCGCGGCGCACGGCGAGGAGTTGCCGCAGTTCGCCTGGGTGTACGCGCCCGCCTTGAAGTAGTCGCCGGAGGACTTCACCGAGAGGGTGGTCACCAGCTTGTCGTTGTAGTAAGCCTTGATCTGGCCGCCGCTGGCCACGAACTTGGCCTGGAACCGGGTGCCGAGCTGGTAGCTGTCGGTCGCGAGCTGGTAGTGGGTGGTGTCGCCCTTGGTGACGTAGAGCTTGCTGCCCTCCAGCCGGAAGACCGTCACGTCGTCGTCCGCGTCGTGGATCTGCCCGGCGACGACGTACGGCCTTTCGGCGGGCAGGTGGGTGACCGCCTCGTCGATCACCATCGTGCTGGTGCCCGAGGTGGTCGACCAGCTCGCCTCGTCCGAACCGCCACCGGTCATCTCGCGCAGCTCCGAGCGCGGGTTCCCGCTGCCGCTGGTCGTCACGCCGTTGACCGCGGCCCGGAACTGCACCGCGTCGCAGGTCGCGTTCGGCGTGAACCACGGGTCGACCGAGTACTGCTTCAGCTCCGGCTGCTTGATCTCGGTCGGATGCCCCGTGGAGCCGGTGGGCAGGGTTTCCTTCCAGTTCGACAGGGCCAGGATGTCCGCCGGGTGCCCGCAAGCAGGCGTCCGCGGCGCCGCGGCGGCCGTCGTCGAGGTGGCCATGGCACCGGCTCCGGCGACCAGCGCCGCGGCAAGGATCAGCTGCAGAGGTTTCATGATCGGGAATCTGACACAACCAGCGGGGAGGGGTCCCGGGAAACAGCGGTTCCTGCATCCGGCCAGAACGGCTGCTCGACGCCCGAGGGGTCACTCGGTCGGCACTAGTGCCTTCGCGACGGTCATGGCGGCTTTCGCCACGGTCGCCTGCCCGGCGGTGGACTTCGGATCGGCCGGCGCGGTGTACACGCTGATGACCAGCGGGGCACGGCCGGGCGGCCAGACCACCGCGATGTCGTTCACCTCGCCTTGCGAGCCGGAACCGGTCTTGTCGCCGACCAGCCAGCCCGCGGGCAGCCCGGCGCGGATCTGCTTGCCCCCGGTGGTGTTGGCCTTGAGCCAGCCGGTGAGCAAGTCGCGGCCTGCCTTGTCCAGCGCGTCACCCAGCACCAGCGCGCGAAGGTCGGCGGCCAGCTGGGCGGGCGTCGAAGTGTCCCGCTCGTCGCCGGGGGCGCCCACGTTCAGCTCGGGCTCCAGCCGGTCGAAGCGGCTGACCTGGTCCCCCAACGTCCGGACGAACGCCGTCGCGGCGGGCGGGCCGCCCACGAGCTCGACCAGCAGATTCGAGGCGGTGTTGTCACTCACGGTGAGCGCCGCCTCGCACAGCGCCGAAACGGTCATGCCTTCGTCGACGTGCTGGGTGGTGACCGGCGCGTACGACAGGAGCTGCGACCGGTCGTAGCGGATCAGCCGGTCCATCAGCCCGGGTTGCCGGTCGCGTAGCCGCAGGACCGCGGCCACCGCTATCGCCTTGTGCGTGGAGCACAGGAGGAACCGCTCGTCGGCGCGGTACCGCACCGTGGCGCCGCTGCCGGTGTCCAGCCCGAACACCCCGAGCCGCCCGCCGAAACCGGCTTCGACCGAGGCCAGGGCCGCCTCCGCGGCCGCCACCCCCGGCAGCGGGGACGGCGTACCGGACAGCCGTACGGCTTCTGGTGCGGCGTTCGGTGTGCACCCGGCGAGCAGCGCGCCCAGCCCACCGAGCAGTACCCCCCGCCGCGGCAACCCGTCCCCGAAGCGCCTGTCCCGCTGTGGCATGAAAACCCCTGTCGTGTCGCGCTTAGCCTTCCACCGGGAAGGACGCGCGGGACCCGCGGCGGGTTGACCGGAGACACCGACCAAGATCACCGGCGCACGAAAACGCGGGCCTGGGCTGGCGGCCCTGACCCGCGTTTCGTGACCGGGGAGCTACCCGATCCGGTAGCTGTACGGCAGCTGCGCGATGACGGCCCCGGTGCCCAGCGCGGGCAGGCCGGTGGCGCCGGTCGGCAGGTTCGGGATCGTGACCAGGTTCAGGTGGCCGGTCGCGACGCTGTTCCTGGCACCGGACGGGGTGATCGTCACCTGGATGGTGGCGGTCTGGCCCGGCTGGATCACCGTCGGCGTGCCGCCGGTGTCGGACGGGTCGACGGCGGCGGCGAACGGGTCGCCGGTCGACGAGGTCACCGCGTGGTCGAACCCGGCCGTCTGCATCGAGGACGTGTAGCTCGCCGAGCCCGCCGGGGCGCCTGCCGGGCCGAACGGGCCGAGCTCCTGCACCGCGCCGAACCAGACGCCCTTGCTGACATACCCCTTCTTCTCGCCGATGGTGGCGACCGAAACGGTGTCGCCGGACTGGGCCTTCTTCAGGTCACCGAAGACCTCGATGCCCGCCGCCGAGCCTTGCAACTCGGCCTGCGCGGGGACCGTGGACGAGGTCGCGATGCTGAACTTGCCGGTGTCGGGCGGAATCAGGTAGACCGGGGCGAGGCTGCCCTGCTCCGGAAGGTCCACCGTGGTCTGACCCTGCAGCGGAACCGGCTGCAGCGTCTGGGTCGCGTTGGTGCGCGCGTCGACGCCGACCGCGATCGGCTCGACCCCGGTGTTGGTCACCGTGACCGGAACCGTGACCGGCTTGCCCGCGGGCAGCTTCGCCGACGCGGAGTTCGGCAGGCCGGTAGCGCCGACCTTGAGCTGGTCGAAAGCGACCGTGCCGGTGAACGCCCTGGACAGGTCCTTACCGGTCACCGGGTTCTGCACGACGACGACCAGGTGCCAGCGGCCGGGCAGCGGCTTGGCGTCGAACAGCTGCAGTCCCTTGCCCCGCACCAGTTTGTCCGGCGGGCTGAACGAGGCGTTGCTGTTCACGTCGGCCAGTTCGCCGTTGGGGTCGATCAGCACGCCGTCGACCAGGTCGCCCGCGTCGGGCAGGTTCACCGCGACGTCGAGGTCGTTCTTGGCCTTGGGCACGTCGAACTCGTAGCTGAACGTCTGCGCCGGGGACTGCGCGCGGGCGTTGCCGCCGGTGATCGTGCCGCCGAAGGCCCCGGGGCCGGAGCCGGTCGGGATCAGGCTGCGGACGATCGCGGACATCGACGTCTGGTGGCCGTCGGAGCTGCCGAAGGTCACCGAGTAGTCGGCGTCGCCGCCACTGGACGGCGTCTGCAGCGACACGGTGACCGGCTTGCTCTGGCCGGGCGCCAGGTTCAGCACCTGCGGGCCGACCTGGCCGTAGGGCACGGCGCGCTGGGTGTCGGTGCCGAGCTGGATGTCACCGGTGTACCCGGCGGGACCGGAGACCGAGTACAGCACCGCGGTCCAGGTTCCGGCGGCAGGCTTGCGGACGTCGACGTTGGCGTAGTTCGCCGTCGCGGGACCACCCTGCGGGCGGCTGTTGGCGATGAAGGTGCCGTCCGGCGCGAGCAGCGTCAGCCGCACGACGGGCGTGACCGAAGCGCCGTTGACCGTCTTCGGGCTGCCCTGCCACGCCATCCTGGCGAACAGGCGCTCGGCACCGGCGGGTACCGAGAAGGTGACCTTCTTGTACGCCCACTTGCTGCCGTTGTAGTAGGGGAACGTCGGCAGGCTCGCCGAGTCGAACGCCGTCTTCTGCGTCTGCGCGGACAGCGGCGCGAACGCCCTGGTCCCGGCCGAAACGGTCAGCGGCTTGCTGCCGACGTTGGTCACGTTCACCTTGGCGGACTGGGTGCTGCCCGGCGCGCCTTCGAGGGTGACCTGGTCGGCCGAGAGCGAGATATTCGACGCGAGACCGGCCGGCGCGCCGGAGCCACCGGGAGCGGTCAGCGCGGCTTCCACGGCGGCACGCGCGTCGAGCAGGCCGGAGCCCTGCTCGTCGGCGGGCAGCCCGAGATCCTTGGCCGTGCCGGTGATCAGCTGCTTGACCAGCGCGGGCGCGGGCGAAGCGCCCTTGTGCGTGCCCCGATAGGCCTGGATGACCAGCGCGGCGACACCGGCGGTCAGCGGGGCCGACTCACTCGTGCCACCGAAGGACTCCAGGTCCGCCGGCTGCGGGGCGGTGTGGAAGTTGCGGCACTCGGCGTAGGCGGGCGAGCAGTCCGCCCAGTTGCCCTCCCCCGGCGCGACCAGGTCGATCGTGCGGCCGTTCTGCGTGATGCCCGAGGACGACAGCGCGGAGATGTTGTCGTTGACCCACTTGCCGTTCGAGAACGGGAACGCGGCGTAGGTGGTCTGGGCGTAGAGCCGGTTGTTCGTGGTGGCGCCGGTCGAGATCACCAGCGGGTCGGTGGCCGGGCTGCCGATGGGGGAGGTGATGCCCGCGTCACCCGAAGAGGTGGTGACGGTGACGCCGGCCGCGACGGCCGCGTCGTTGAAGGTCTGGAACGCGGCGCGCGAGCTGGCGTCCGGGTACTGGTTGAGGCCCAGCGACTCGTTGATGACGTCGACGTGGTCGGTGGTGACCGCGTAGTCGATCGCCTGCAGGATCGCGGAGTCCGTGGCGGTGGCGCCGAAGACGTTCAGCCCGACCAGGCTCGCGCCGGGGGCGACACCCTTGACGACGATGGTGCAGCCCGCGGGCAGCGGGTGGTTCTCGTTGACGAACTTCGACAGGTCGTGGACGACGGTGCCCTGCGCCGCGATCGAGGACGCGTCGCCGAAGGCCTCGGCGCCGGAGTCGAGGGTGTTCGGGCCGTCACCGGAGAAGTCCTGGTAGTCGGCGAACACGTGCGAACCGTCGGGGCGGATGAAGTCCGGGTAGTTCGGGTCCATGTTGTCGGCGAGGAACGCGACCTTGACCCCCGCACCGGTGGCGAGGTCGGCGGCACTCGCGGAGCCGTCGGTGCTCGCGGCGCGGGTCGAGGTCAGCGCCTCCGGCTCGAGCAGCGGCTTGGCCGGGTCGGCCGGGCAGATGGTGCCGGCGCCACCACCGGGCTGGCCGGGGCCGGTCGGCGTCTTCGGCCCGGCGGGTGCGGCCGGCGCGACGGGAGCGGGCAGGGTGACCTTGCTGTCGGGCGACACCGAGGCCACCGCCGGGTCCATGGCGAGCGCCGCGGCCTGGGCGGCGGTGACAGTCGCGGAGAACGCGTTGCCGAGCGCGAAGTGCTTGAGGTGGGCAGGCGCGGCGCCGCCCATCCTGGCGAGCACGGCGTCCTGCGACTTCGTGGCCTGGTTGCGGCGGTTGCCTGAATCTGCCTTCGTGGGTGGGGCGCCGGCGAGCTGATCGCCGAGCACGACGATCACGGCCTGGGTGGCCTGCCCCGCGGCGGCGGGCTGGGCCTGCGCCGCGTGGGTGCCACCGGACAGTACCAAGCCGCTGCACGCGGCGATGACGAGCGCGCGAACTGGTCGCGAGGAAGCCCGCATGAGCGAGTCCTGCTTTCTCTGAGAACGAATACGAAATTCGGTGATCCCCGGTAAAAGTGACCACGGCTTACGCCGTCGGTCCATTCCCGCGACTATTGCCGATCGGCCTCGGTTTGCACAAGATACTTTCGGTGATGATGACGAGTGGAATCAACGGCATAACGGGCAAATATGTCAATTCGACTCGATTGCCCGCGAGAGCCCGAGGCCGGGAACATTCTGCCGAAGCTGGAAAATCTCCAACCGCACCGCGCCACACACGGTCTTTCGGCATGATCAGGAACCAATGAGTACAATTCGGGCAGCGCCGGGGAACGGAATCATTCCATCCTCGCGAAAATGGCGTCGCGAATGCCGCCGCACGACCGTCCGGTGCCGATCACTGGACGCCGGGCCGCGCGCACCGAACAATGGACGGCCCAGGCACAAGGGAAGACTCTTTCCGCACCGCCCGAAGGAGACCTCGTCATGCGCGTCGCCGCCGCACAGGCCCGCCCGCACTGGCTCGACGCGACCGCGACGGCAAGGAAGGCCGCCGCCTGGATCGAGGCGGCCGCCGCGCAGAAGGTCGAACTGCTCGCCTTCCCCGAGACCTTCCTGTCCGGCTACCCGGCCTGGCTGGAGCACACCGGCGGCGCCCGGTTCGACGACGACGCGCAGAAACGGGCGTACGCGGCGTACCTGGACGCGGCCGTCGAACTGGACGGGCCCGAGCTCGCCCTCGTCACCGAGGCCGCGCGCGACCTGGGCGTGTTCGTCTACCTGGGCACCACCGAACGGGCGACCGGCAACGCCAGGGGCACCGTGTTCTGCACGCTGGTCGCCATCGATCCCGGGGCCGGCGTCGTGAGCGCGCACCGCAAGCTCATGCCGACCCACGAGGAAAGGCTGGTCTGGGGCATCGGCGACGGGCACGGGCTCCGGGTGCACCCGGTGGGCGAAACCAGGGTGGGCGGCCTCAACTGCTGGGAGAACTGGATGCCGCAGGCCCGCCACGCCCTCTACGCGCAGGGCGAGGAACTCCACGTCAGCGTCTGGCCGGGCAACCCCCGCAACACCGCCGACATCACGCGTTTCATCGCGCTCGAAGGACGGGTCTTCTCGCTCGCGGCCAACGGCCTGCTCTCACTGGCCGACATCCCGGCCGGGTTCCCGCTGCGCGACGCGCTCGAGGAAGCCGGGGTGGCCGAGTACTGCCGCGGCGGCTCCGCCATCGCGGCGCCGGACGGCAGCTGGGTAGTCGAACCGGTCGCCGACGAGGAACGCCTGATCATCGCCGACCTGGACCTCGCCCAGGTCGCACGGGAACGCCAGAACTTTGACCCCACCGGCCACTACAGCAGGCCGGACGTCTTCGCGGTGGAGGTCGACCGGCGCCGCCGCGAAGCCTCGCGCTTCCGCGACTGAAAGGGACGACTCGGCCGGGAAAGGCGCCGAACCGGAACCGGTGTCGTCCGGACTGTGCCTTTCCCTGCCCCGGGTCTTCGCGAGCGTGCGCGCCCCGCCGAAACCCACCGGCCAGCGACCGGCGTCGACCCAGCACAGTCGACCAAGCACAGTCGACCGAGCACAGTGGACTGTCCTAACCGGACCTACTCGTCCGGTCGCTCCAGGCGGTAGCCATATCCTCGCAGCGTCGAAATCCGCGGGAGCTGCTCCTCGGTCAGGTCGGCGGAGGCGAGCTTCCGGCGCAACGCCACGATGTGGACGTCGAGCGTTTTGGTCGGGCCGTGCCAGTGCGCGTCCCAGACGTCGGTCATCAGGGTGTCCCGGCTGACCGCCTGCCCGGCGTCCTGGGCGAGCCGGGCCAGCAGGTCGAACTCCTTGGTGCGCAACGGGATCTCCCGGTCTGCCACGGTGACCCGGCGGGCCGGGAAGTCCACCTGCAGCGGGCCGATCCGCAGCGGGGCGCCGGTGGCGGCCGCGCCGCTGCCCCGCCGCAGGTGCGCCCGGACCCTGGCCAGCAGTTCGTGGAGCCGGACCGGTTTGGTCAGGTAGTCGTCGGCGCCCACCTCCAGGCCGATCACCACGTCCATCTCCTGCGTGCGCGCGCTGAGGATGACCACGACCGCCGAGGGCGCGGCGACCCTGAGCCGGCGGCACACCTCGATGCCGTCCAGGTCCGGCAATCCGAGATCGAGCAGCACGAGGTCGAACTCGCCCGCGGCCGCCTGCCGGAGGCCCTCCCCGCCGGTGCGCGCCCAAGCCACCTCGTAGTCGTGCATCCGCAGGCTCGAAGCGAGCGTCGCGCCGATCGTCTCGTCGTCTTCCACCACCAGGACCGAGGGCATGAACCGAAGAGTAGTCGCGTCGGCGAACGGAATTGGCGGAGCGCGCCCCGGCGGAGTGACGTTCCCGGCCGCGCTAACCCTGCGGTTACCTTTCTCGCACCGGCCGTTGTCCGAAAGCGGCATACGGTCGGGAAGGTGGATCTGCTTTCGGTGATTCCTCGCGCAATCGCGGCATTGACGGGCGGACCGGCGCCGTGCGCAGACGGATCGTGACCCTGGCCGTGGTGGCGGGCATTCTGGCCATCAGCCTCTTCGGAATCCCGTCCGCCGTGGCCGTGGCGCACTATTTCGTGCAGGACGAACGCGCCGAGCTCGAACGGGCGGCGGATTCGGCGGCGCTGTCGGTGGCCGACGACCTGACCGACGTCACCCGCGTCCCCGTCCTGCCCGGCGCCGCCGAGGGCACCGCCGGGCTGTACACGCCGTCCGGCAGGCTCGTCACCGGAACGGGCCCGGCGACGGCGGACACGGTCGTGCTCGAGGCCCGCGACGGCCGTGTGACCAACGGCGACAATGGGGACGAACTCGTCGTCGCCGTGCCGATCGTGCACGGCAGCACGCTCCTGGGCATCGTCCGCGCCGCGACCCCGCACACCGAGGCCTACCAGCGGGCCGCGCTGACCTGGCTCGCGATGGCCGGGCTCGCGGGCGCCGCCGTGGTCGCCACCTGGCTGGTCGCCCGGCGGTTCGCCGCGCGCCTGGCCCGTCCGCTCGAGGACCTCTCCGCGGCCGCCGCACGGCTGGGCGAGGGCGATTTCACCGTCCGCGCCGCGCGCAGCGGCATCCCGGAGATCGACCAGGTGGCCAGGACCCTGGGCAAGACCGCGGAGCGGATCGGGGAGACCCTCGATCGCGAACGGGCCCTGTCCGCGGACGCGTCGCACCAGCTGCGCACGCCGTTGACCGGACTGCGGTTGCAGCTCGAGGCCGCGCTCGATCCGCCCGGCCAAGACCTCCTGGCGGCCGTCGGCGCGGCGATCACCACGACCGACCGGCTGGAGACGACCATCGACGACCTGCTGGCGCTGTCCGCTCACCGCCGCGAACCGCGCTCGGCGCTGGACCCGGGCCAGCTCCTCGACGAGGTCCGCCAGAGCTGGCATGGCCTGCTCGCGTCGCGCGGCCGGGCACTGCGCATCACGCCGACGTCGACAGCGCGGCCGCACGCGGCGGAGGCCGCGGTCCGGCAGATCATCAGCGTGCTCCTCGACAACGCGATCACCCACGGGACGGGGACGGTGACCGTGACGACCCGAGACAGCGGCACCGCGTTCGCCATCGACGTCGCGGACGAAGGATCCGGGGTGGACCAGGAGCTGGACCTGTTCGCCCGCGGGCACAGTTCCGGCGACGGGCACGGGATCGGACTCGCGCTGGCCCGCAGTCTCGCCGAGGCCGAGGGCGGCCGTCTCCGCCTTTCCACGCCGACGCCGGTGACGTTCACCCTCTGGCTGCCCGTCAACGGCGACGGCTGAGAGGCACGGCCGGGCCATGAGCGGGAGGCTCGGCTGGGCCGGTCGGTGACGAACCGCGGTCGCGCCCGCACCAGAAGCAACACCGGCACCGGACAGGACTAGGGTTACTCCATCCGGTCGAGTGAGGGTGTCTGCGTGAACGCGTCACACGATGAAAATCACGACCGTCTGCCGGTAACGCCGGTCCCCGGGCTTCCCCCCAGTGCGGAAGAGCTGATCGCTCTCGTCGCACGGGGGGACGAGCGAGCTTTCGCCACCCTGTATGACCAAGGCGCCGCCCGCGTGTTCGGCCTGGTCCGCCGGGTGCTGGTGGATTCGGCACAGGCCGAAGAGGTCACGCAGGAGGTGTGGCTGCAGGTCTGGCAGTCGGCCACCCGCTTCGACGCGGGCAAGGGCAAGGCGATGAGCTGGATCCTGACCCTCGCGCACCGCCGAGCCGTGGACCGGGTGCGCTCGGCGCAGTCCTCGACGGCGCGCGAGCGCACCGCGTTGTTCGAGAACGTGCTGAACCGCCCGTTCGACGAGGTCGCCGAAGCGGTGGAAGCCACCGCCGAGAGCCGCCGGGTGCGTCACTGTGTCTCGACGCTGACCGAGTTGCAGCGCCAGTCCGTCGAACTGGCCTACTACCAGGGCCTGACCTACCGCGAGATCGGGCTGCGGCTGGACGTGGCGCTGCCGACCATCAAGACCAGGATGCGCGACGGCATGATCCGGTTGCGCGACTGCCTGACGGTCACCTCCGGCGCCTGAGCCGCCGGGTCAGTTGCCCTCGAGGGACGCCCAGTTGCCGTCCTTCGCCTTGACCGCGGGCGGCAGGATCAGCCACAGCGCGGCGTAGAGCAGCAGGCTGCTGACGGGGAACAGCAGCAGCACGCCGAACACCGCCCGCAGGACCCAGGCCGAGACCGGGAGCCGGCCGGCGAGCCCGGCGCAGACACCGCCGAGCAGCTTGCCGTGGGCGGCGCGGGTGATTCCGCGCTGCGCGAGGAAGCGGTGGATCGGGCCACGGGCCTGATAGGCCAGGCCCACGAGGTTGGTACTCATATCGCGGGTGCTCCTTGGTTTTTCGCTGGTGGGCGGGACCCGGCGCCGGGGGTCACTGCACGCGGCCGGTGTCGGTGCCGTCCTCGTTGTCGCCTTCGTCGTCACCCGGGATGTACACGTCGGAGACGGCGATGGTCACCTCGACGACCTCGAGGCCGGTGGTCTGCTCGACGGCGGTGATGACGTTCTTGCGGATGGAACGCGCCAGGTCGGCGATCGAGACGCCGTACTCGACCACGATCTGCAGGTCGACGGCCGCCTGCTTCTCCCCGACCTCGACGGAGACACCCTGGGCGACGCTGGCCGAAGCGCCGGGGATGCGCTCGCGGATCGCGGAGAACGCCCGCGCCGCGCCGCCACCCAGCGCGTGGACGCCGGACACCTCGCGGGTCGCGAGACCGGCGACCTTCGCCACCACGTTGTCGGCGATCGTCGTCGAGCCTTCGGTGGACGCGAGCGCGTTGGTGGCGGGAGCCTTGCCGGTCGGGTTCGTCATGATCTCTCCTGAGGTCCGCGTCGGTTGTTCGGCTGGAGGCTGGTTCACCTCCACACCACTACAGACCCGGCCCGCCGGGGATCGTCACGACCCGATCGTGTGTCCCCCGTCTCCCGGACTGCCGACCGGACCCACAGCCGTGACCAGCGTCGATGGCGTGACCGTGATCACCCGACCGGGTGCGGCCCAGGCCATGACGATCGTGTCCCGGGTGGTGTCTTCACTCTCGAACGGCGCGCGACCCGGCGCGCCGACGCACAGAGGGAGACCCGCGATGTCGTTGGGCGACAAGATCAGCAACAAGGCCGAGGACCTCGGCGGCAAGGCCAAGGAGGCCACCGGGAACGTCACCGGTGACGAGAAGCTCCAGGCCGAGGGCAAGGGCGACCAGGCCAAGGCCGGTCTCAAGGACGCCGTCGAAGACGTCAAGGACGCTGTCGGCGACGTCGCCGACAAGATCAAGGGCGTTTTCAAGAAGGACTGAAACGTGCGCTGAAGGCCACCTTGAGGGACTCTAGAGTCTCTCAAGCCCGTCGCCGACGAGGCGACGGGCTTGAAAATCAAGGTGGCCTTCAGAGGTTGCGGA
>NZ_JAYMZS010000123.1:0-2375 GCF_035828755.1 Amycolatopsis sp. H20-H5
TTCCTGGCCCTGACCTCCGACGAGCCGGAAGGCGCGCTGCGATGAACCCGACGTCCCTGAAACTGGAGCTCAAGCGCATCCTGCGCAGCCCGCAGTTCTTCCTGTTCACCATCGGCATGCCGGTCGTGTTCTTCCTGTTCTTCGCCGGGCTCTACGGCACGCAGGACGTCGGCGGCGTCAAGTCGAGCACGCTGACCATGCTGCAGATGGCGGCGTACGGCGCGATGGCGGCGGCGCTGTTCACCGGGACCCGCATCGCCACCGAGCGCACCGAAGGCTGGCAGCGGCAGCTGCGGATCACGCCGCTGCGCGGCCCGGGTTACCTGCTGGTCAAGGTCTCGACTTCGATGCTGGTCGCGCTGCCGGTGCTGCTGGCGATCTTCGTCGCGGGGCTGGCGCAGGGCGTGGAACTCACCGCGGCCCAGTGGATCACCGCGCTCGGCGCGCTGTGGCTCGGCTGCCTCCCGTTCGCCGCGCTGGGCATCATGATCGGCCTGTTCGGCAAGGGGGACACCGTGCAGGCGATCACCGGCGGGCTGATGGCGCCGCTGTCGATGCTGAGCGGGCTGTTCATCCCGCTGCGGCTCATGCCGGACTGGATGGCCGTCGTGGCGAAGATCCTCCCGTCCTACTGGCTGCTCCAGTTCGGACAGTCGGCAGTGCTCGCCGGGCCCGCCGTCGGGCTGATCGTGGCCGTGCTGGCGGCCTGGGTGCTCGTGCCCGGATTCGTGGTCGTGAAGCGTTTCCGGCTGGGCACTGCCAGGGTGTGACGGCGTGTTAGCTTCCGTGGTGTGCCTGGGGGTCAGCACGGAAGCGGAGGGCAGGGCGATGGACGAGGACGACGCTGAGCCGATGACGGCCGAGCAGTCGCTCGCGCTCATCGCCCGGCAGCGCGAGCGGACGCGCCGGGAGCTCGGGGTGAACCCGGCGCGCCTGCTCGCTGTCTGGGGTGTCGCGTGGTTCGTCGGCTGGGGGCTGATGTACCTCGCGCGGCCCGGTGAGAACTCGTCGCGGTTCCCACTGTGGATCCCCGCGGTGGTGCTGGCCGTAGGGTTCGCCGCCGCCATCGGCTACTCCATCTACTACGGCACCCGGGCCGGCCGGGGCATCCGCGGCCCGTCGAATCTGGCGGGCGCGATGTACGGCTGGAGCTGGACGCTCGGGTACGCCGGGCTGACCGTGGTGAACATCCGGATCGGGAAGACCGGCCTGCCATGGGACACCACCTCGCTGCTGTGGACGGGGAGTTCGCTGCTGCTGACCGGTGTGCTCTACCTCGCCGGCGGCGCCATCTGGTCGGACAAGCTGCAGTTCGGGCTCGGTGTCTGGATGATCGTCTCCGCCGCGGCGAGTGTGTTCTCGTCCGTGCCGGGCAACTTCCTGGTGCTGTGCCTGTGCGGAGGCGGCGGATTCCTGGTGGCCGCGGCGGTCTACACGGTGCGGGGCAGGCGGCCGGGGCGAGGATGACCGAACAGGGGCTTCCGCAGCTCGACCCGGTGATCCACGCCCAGGCGCGGCTGCGCGTCACGGTGGCGCTCGCCGCGCTGCGGGCGGGCGACAGCATCACTTTTCCCCGGCTGCAGCAGCTGCTGGAGATGACCGCGGGGAACCTGTCGACGCACCTGCGCAAACTGGAGGACGCCGAGTACGTCCGGATCACCAAGGCCCACGAGCACCGCACGCCGGTGACGCTGGTCGAGCTGACGCTGCGCGGGCGCGTGGCGTTAGACGAGTACACGCGGGCACTGCGGCGGCTGCTCGACGTCACCGGGAACGGCCAAGGCTGAGGAGATGACGCGACGCTGGGTCGTCCACCTGGATATGGACGCCTTCTTCGCGGCCTGCGAACAGCTCACCCGCCCGACCCTGGCCGACCGGCCGGTGCTGGTCGGCGGAGCCGGGCCGCGCGGTGTCGTCGCCGGAGCGAGTTACCAGGCCCGCGAGTACGGGGCGCGTTCCGCGATGCCGATGTCGCAGGCCCGGCGCCTCATCCCGGCGGGCGGGGTGATCCTGCCGCCGCGATTCAGGCTGTACGAGATCCTCAGCAGGCAGGTGTTCGGCATCGTCGCGGAGTACGCCCCGGTGCTCGAACGCATTTCGCTCGACGAGGCCTTCGCCGAGCCGCCGGACCTCGCGGGCGCCGGCCGCGACGACGTCGTCCGGTTCGGCGAGGCGCTGCGGGCGCGGATCCGGGCGGAGACCGGCATGGCGGCGTCGATCGGCGCGGGTTCGGGCAAGCAGGTCGCGAAGATCGCGTCGGACGAGGCGAAACCCGACGGCCTGCTGGTCGTCCCGCTGGGCACCGAGCGGGAGTTCCTCGCCCCGCTGCCGGTGCGCGCGCTGTGGGGGATCGGGCCGGTGGCGGAGTCGAAGCT
>NZ_JAYMZS010000123.1:2385-25761 GCF_035828755.1 Amycolatopsis sp. H20-H5
CTGCGGTTCATCGGGGTCCAGACCCTCGGCCAGCTCGCCGCGCTGTCCGAGGCCGACGCGGTCGCCACCCTCGGCGGGGTCGTCGGCCGCGACCTGCGGCTGCTGGCAGACGGGCGTGACGACCGGCCGGTCGCCGAACGCGGCGAGGCCAAGCAGGTCAGCGCCGAGACCACCTTCGACGCCGACGTGATAGACCTGACCCGGCTGCGCGCCGAGGTCCGCAAGATCGCGGCAGGCGCGCACGCGCGGCTCGAGCGGGCGGGCCGGGTGGCGCGGACGGTGGTGGTCAAACTGCGGCACACCGACATGAGCACGGTGACCCGCTCGGAGACGGTCGCGACCCCGACCGACGACCTGGACCAGCTCGCCGCGACCGCGGAACGCCTGTTGATCGACCCGTCGGAGTTCGGCGGCATCCGCCTGGCGGGCGTCGCGTTCAGCGGCCTGTCCGAGCCGCACCAGGACCCACTCTTCACCCTCGCCGTCCCCGCCGCGCCCGTACCGGCAACGGTGGTCGCGGCCGCCCCGGTGCCCGAGGGCCCGTCGACCTGGCGCCCCGGCGACGACGTCGCGCACGAGGACTTCGGCACGGGCTGGGTCCAGGGCGCCGGCCACGGCCGGGTGACGGTCCGCTTCGAAACCCGGGCGAGCGGTCCTGGAACGGCGCGGACCTTCTCGCAGGACGAGCCGAAGCTGCGGCGCGGCGAACCGGAAGACTGCCTCGCCTGAGCGCGACGCCCGCGTCATGAAAGGGTCTTTGCTGGCAAAAAGTGTCAGGAAAGACCCTTTCATGACATCCGCGAGCCGGCCCGAGCTCGCGTGCGATGCGAGGGACCGTGGTGGCGATAGTCAAAGACTTGACTATTCTGGGGGTATGGATGAGGTGCCGGACACGGGCGAGCTCGACTTCTGGTCCTTTGTCGAGCTGGCCAACCGCCGGTTGTCGACCGAGTTCGGGTTCCGTCACCAGCTGGCCACCGAGGTGCTGCTGACGCTCAACCGCGCGTCGAACATCGTCACCTACGACCTCGAGGCCACCGTGCACCGGCCGCGGGGCCGGTCGTGGTCGGGGTTCCGGCTGCTGTTCGTCACCTGGCTGGCCGGGCCCCTGGAGGCGAAGAAAGCGGCCGAACTGACCGGGATGAGCCGCGCGACGGTGTCGAACCTGGCCAAGACGCTGGTCGCCGAGGGGCTGCTGGCGCGGACACCCGCAGACCACGACGGCCGGTCGGTGCTGCTCTCGCTGACCGAGGCCGGGCAGGGGGAGATGGTCGAGGTGTTCCGCGAGCAGAACGAGCGCGAGCACGAGTGGGCCAGCGTGCTCACCGAGGTCGAGCAGCGCGTGCTCGTGATGCTCCTCGACAAGCTCATCACCCATCGGGACCAGTTCGACGTCCGTGGGCGCAACTGAGCAGGCAGGCTCTTGCCTCGACCGGAGGTAGTAAATAGATTGACTACCATGACGCTCTTCCGGGGGATGCTCGATGACGCGGCGGTGTTCCCGCCCGGGCTCATGGCGCTGTCCGCCGCGCTGCCCGCGCACGCGGCCCACCTGACCTCTTCCTACGCGGAGATGGTCGGCCCGCTCGTGCTCGCCGCCCCGATGCTGGCGAAGCTCCGCGACAACGGCGGCGACACCAGCGAGAGCAGCGAGGCCGACTGGCCCGAGGTTTCGGTCACCGCGCCGCGCGGGCCCGAGCAGGTCGCGGAGGTCGTCGCCGCCCGCCCGCCGGTCCGGCTGCGCGGGTTCGAGGTCGCGGTGCCTGCCGAGTCGAGCCCGGCCGAGTTCTTCGCCGCGCTCGAGCGGGCCGGGACGGGCGACGTCCCGGTGTTCGTCGAGGTGCCGCGCGATGAGCGCCGCCCGTCGATCATCGCGGCCTGCGCGAAGGCGGGCTACCAGGTCAAGTTCCGGACCGGCGGGGTCAAGGCCGAGCTGTACCCGGACGAGGCCGAGCTCGCCGCCGCCGTGCGCGCGGTCGTCGACGCTGGTGTGCCGTTCAAGGCCACCGCCGGGCTGCACCACGCGCTGCGCAACACCGACCCGGAAACCGGCTTCGAGCAGCACGGGTTCCTCAACCTGCTCAACGCCGTCGGCGCCGCCCTCGACGGTGCCGACGAGACCGAGCTGGCCGCCGTGCTCGCCGAGCGGGACGCGGCCGCCGTCGCCGCCCGAGTGTCCACTTTGGACGCTGCCGTCCGGGCGCGGTTCCTGTCCTTCGGCACCTGCAGCATCATCGAACCCCTGACCGAGCTGGCCGCGCTGGGACTCGTCCCGGCCGCGGTGCTCGGCGGACAAGGAGAAGACGCGTGACCACGATCGACATCCCGCCCGGCTCGCTGTACGGGACGGCCAACCTGCCCTACGGCGTGTTCTCCACCCCCGGCACCAAGCCGCGCGTCGGCGTGCGCGTCGGCGATTCCGTGGTGGACCTCGCGGTCGCACTGGGCGACGACGTGTTCGCCCGCCCGTCGCTCAACCCGTTCATGGCGCAGGGCCACGGCCGCTGGGTCGAGGTGCGCCGCCAGATCACCGCACTGGTCACGGGCGACGTTCCCGCCGCCGCGGTGCACCCGGTCGCCGAGGTGACGATGCACCTGCCGTTCGAGGTCGCCGACTACGTCGACTTCTACGCCTCCGAGCACCACGCGTCGAACCTCGGGCGGCTGTTCCGGCCCGACGCCGAGCCGCTGCTGCCGAACTGGAAGCACCTGCCGGTGGGCTACCACGGCCGGGCGGGCACCGTGGTCGTTTCGGGCACCGAAATCGTGCGGCCGTGCGGCCAGCGCAAGGCGCCGGCCGAGTCGGTCCCGACCTTCGGCGAATCCCGCAGGCTCGACATCGAGGCCGAGCTCGGGTTCGTGGTCGGGACCGGTTCGCCGCTCGGCTCCGCTGTTCCGGGGGAGGAGTTCGCGAAGCGGGTCTTCGGCGCCGTGCTGGTCAACGACTGGTCCGCCCGTGACATCCAGGCCTGGGAGTACGTCCCCCTGGGCCCGTTCCTCGGCAAGAGCTTCGCGACTTCGGTCTCGCCGTGGGTCGTCCCCCTGCTGGCGCTGCACGACGCGCGGGTCCGCACCCCGGTCCAGGACCCGCCGCCGCTGCCGTACCTGATCGAACGCGAGCCGTGGGGGCTCGACATCGACCTCGCCGTGTCGTGGAACGGGCACGAGGTCTCGCGCCCGCCCTACCGCGAGATGTACTGGTCACCGGCGCAGATGCTCGCGCACCTCACGGTCAACGGCGCGTCGACGCGGACCGGCGACCTGTTCGCCTCGGGCACGATCTCCGGCCCGGACAAGAGCCAGCGGGGCGCGTTCATCGAGCTGACCTGGGGCGGCAAGGAGCCGATCGACGTCGGGGGCGAGCAGCGCACATTCCTCGCCGACGGTGACGAGGTCGTCATCACCGGCACCGCGCCCGGCGCGGGCGGCGAGCGGATCGGCTTCGGCGAGGTGCGCGGGCGCATCCTGCCCGCGACGGAGGCGAAGCGCTGACGCGGTCAGGCTGCTTGCTGCGCCGCCGCTGAGCGCAGCGCGTCCAAGCAAGCCCGGACAGCGCCGCGCTCCTCGTCCTCGGCGCGGCAGATCGCGTAGATCGTCCGGGTGAGTGACGGCCGGGTGGCGACGATGCGGACGCCGTCCGGCACGGATTCGCGCGCCAGCCGGGGGACCAGCGCGGCGCCGACGTTTCCGGCGACGAGCGCGAGCTGGGTCGGGTAGCCGCCCACCGTGCAGGTGATCTTCGGCTCCATGCGCTGTGCCCGGAGCACCTGTACGAGCCAGTCGTAGCAGCCGGACCCGGCACTCCAGCCGATCCAGGGCAGGTCGTCGACCTCGGGCAGGTCCACGACCTTGCGGTGCGCGAGCCGATGCCCGGCGGGCAGCGCGAGATCGGCGACGTCGGACAGCAGCGCGATTTTGGCGGCCGAGGCGGGAACCACGGTCGGCCGGTCCTCCCAGCTCTCCAGCACGGCGACGTCCAGGTCGCCGTGCACCACCCGCGGCATCGTCTGCTCGGCCTCCCCCTCCTGAAGGGTGACCTCGAGCCGGGGGTGCTGGGCCGAAAGGGTGGCCAGCGCGGGTGGGAGCAGTGCGTGCACCGTGGTCGGGATCGCGCCGATGCGCAGCGGCCCGCTGACGTCCTCACGCAGCAGCTCCAGATCCGACCTCGCCTCGGCGACCTGCGCGAGGATGCGCGCCGCGTGCCCGGCCAGCACCCGGCCCGCCGCGGTCAACCGGACGCCGCGGCCGCGCGGCTCCAGGAGTCGCTGCCCGGCCTCGCGCTCCAGCTTGGCGAGCTGCTGCGACACGCCCGAAGGCGTCACGTGCAGCGCGGTGGCCGCGGCGGCGACCGAACCGTGCGTCGCGACCGCGTCCAGGGCACGCATCCTCTCCAGACCAAACACGGAAGCGATACTACCGAATTCTGCTGAAGAACATTCGCTTGTCCTTGACAGTGGCGCGGCCCAGGCTGAAGGGGTGACCGCGACCGAACTCCACCGCCCCGCCGTACCCCAGCACACTGGCCGCTTCGACCCCCGCCTGCTCGCGGCCCTCGGCAGCTTCTGCATTTCGCTGTCCTCGGTGTTCATCAAGGTCTCGGGTACCAGCGGCAGCACCAGCGCGTTCTGGCGCTGCCTGTTCTCACTGCCGGTGCTGGCTGGTCTCGTCTGGTGGGAGCGCCGCCGGACGGGCGACGGCCCGCGCCGCAAGGTGCTGGTGCCGCTGCTGGCCGGGGTCGGCCTCGGCGTCGACTTCGTCCTGTGGGGCGAGGCGATTTCCCTGGTCGGCGCCGGGATCGCGACCGTGCTGCTGGCGGTGCAGGTCATCATCGTGCCCGCACTCGCGTTCCTGTTCCTGCGCGAGCGCCCGTCGAAGCGCTTCCTGGCCGCGGTGCCGGTGCTGCTGGGCGGAATCGTCCTGGCAGGCGGCTTCGCAGGTTCCCACCTGTCCGGCTCGGCCCCGGTCGCCGGAGCCGTGGCCGCGTTGATCGCCGGCGCCGGATACGCCGCTTACCTGCTGTTGATCAGGCTCAGCAGCGGCCCCGGCACGCAGAAGCACTCGCTCTTCCTGGCCACGGTCTCCGCCGGTCTGGTGGCCGTGGTGTTCGGCCTGCCGAGCGGAAGTCTCGATTTCACCCCCGGCTGGCCCGCGTTCGGGTGGCTGCTGGCACTGGCGTTGATCGGGCAGCTGTGCGGCTGGTTGCTGATCGCCGCGGCCCTGCCCCGGATGTCCGCCACCGTCGGTGCCACGCTCATGCTGCTCCAGCCGATCGGCGCGGTGTTGCTCGGCGTCGGCCTGTTGGGGGAGACACCCAGCGCACTGCAGCTGGTGGGCTGCGCAGGCGTCCTCGCGGCGGTGTGTTTCGCCAGCGGGGGACGAAAAGCAGTTGTCCCTGAAGGCCACCATGAGGGCGTCTAAGTCCCTCATGGTGGCCTTCAGGGACATGCTGTAATCGGGCAATTCGGGATCAAAAGGACCAAATCGTAGCAATTTCGTCCTTTGTGGACGGAGAGCGCACCTGGGTGACCCTTCGCTTAAGCTCCTGGCATTGGCGTAAAACGCCGTGAAGGTGGCCTTCAGGGGCAGTCCTAGGCGGGCTGGCAGGCGGGGGTGAGCTTCGCGACCTGCTGTCCGGCGAGCAGGAACGCGCCGACGCCGTAAGCGGCGGTGTCGGTCTTCTTCGCGGTGGCGGGCGAACCGCCGACCGGCTGTACGTAGCCGACCAGGCCGCTGGGCTGCAAGGCCTTGGTGGACAACGCGTTCCACGCCTTGGTCACGGTCGGCTGGTAGCGGGCCGCGTCCAGGATCCCGGCGTTGATGCCCCACGCGATGCCGTAGGTGAACATCGCCGTGCCGCTGCTTTCCGGGCCCGCGTGGTCGAACGGGTTGAGCAGGCTGGAGTTCCAGAAGCCGTCCGGCCGCTGCACGAGCCGCAGGGTCGACGCCATCTTCTTGAACACGCGCAGGTACTCGGCGCGGCTCGGGTCGCTCGCGGGCAGGACCTGCAGGACCTTGGCCAGCGCCGAGATCGCCCAGCCGTTGCCGCGTGACCAGAACGTGCCGGTGCCGACATAGTGGGCGTCGCGGTACCAGAGGCCGGTCAACTCGTTGAACAGCCCGTGTCCGCCTGCCTGCTTTTCCGTGTAGCGGAACAGTTTCGCCATCGCGGCCAGGTCCGCGGCGTTGTTGTCGAGGACGCCGATCCTGGCGAACGAGGGCATCGCCATGTTCAGCGCGTCGACGTAGTTCCAGTAGGACGTCTTGCCCTGCTGGACCGTCGCGACCTCGTCGTCGACGCGCTTGCGGAGGTCCGCGAGAATCGGCGGGTCCGGGTGGAAGTAGGTGTAGAGGTCGAGGTAGGCCTCACCGGCCGCCTCGAAGTCGGGGAAGTACGGGGTCTTCGGGTCGGTCTGCAGCAGGTACCTGTTCGCCTCGGCCCACGGCAGCGTCTTGTGGTTCGACACCCCGGTGGTGCGCACCAGCGCGAGGTTGCCGACGTGGAAGGTCGCGTTCTGCCAGTCGTTCGCCGCGAGGTTGGTCCCGTTGGCGACCCAGTAGTCACCGGCGGTGATCATCTGCTGTGCCACCGAGCAGGTCGCGGCCGGGTTTTCGGCGGCCGTCGCGGACGGCGCCGCACCCAGCCCCGCACCCAGCACAGCCGCCGTGAGCAGCGCGAACCCACGTATTCCTGGGAAACGCATTCGCCAGTCCTCCTCAGCAAGTCACGGCGGCGGCGGTCTCCCTTTTAAGAAACCTTGTTAACGATCGTCGTGGGTACCACTGAGGGTGTCAAGGTGCCGGTGAGCGGTACGGCGTCAGCGTTTCCAGCAGCCGCCGCGACGCCGATTCCGCCCCGTCCGCGTTCTTCGCGAGCACCATGGTGAGCACCCGGGAATGTGCCACCAGGGTGCTCGCCGAAGAGTCCAGCGGCTCCCCGCCCGCCTCCAGCGCGGCGATCACCGGCCCCTGAAGCTGCGCGATCAGCGCGTTGCCCGAAGCCCGGATCAGCGCCGAGTGGAACTCGGAATCCGCGCCGGAGAAGGCCGCTTCGTCCCGGCGATCGACGGCGTCGGCCATCCGCTCGTACGCCGTGGCCATCACCGCGAGCTCGTCCGGCCGCCGGTGCCGGGTGGCCAGCCGCGCGGCCTGCGGCTCGATCGTCAACCTCAGCTCGTGGAGCTCACGCAGGTGCCGCGGCCCGTCCGGCCCGTTGACCCGCCACGCGATGACGTCCGGATCGATCGCGTCCCAGGCCTCGGGCGGCAGCGTCCAGGTGCCGACCCGCGGCCGCGCGGTCACCATGCCCTTCGACTCGAGCACCCGCAGGGCCTCCCGGACCACCGTCCGGGAGGCCGAGAACCGGCGGCCGAGGTCGTCGGGCACGATCGGCTGCGCGGTCCCGAAAGCACCTTCGACGATGAGCCTGCCCAGCTCGTCGACGATGCGGGCGTGCAGGTTCCGCCCGCCCTGCGAGATCGTCACCGGCCCGCGTCAAGCGGGCAGGCCGACGCGGCGTTCCCCGCTGCGGAGCTGTTGCAGCACCACCGCGACGACGAGCAGCACGCCGTGCGCCACGTTCTGCCAGAACTGGTTGATGCCCAGGCCGGACATGCCGTTGTCGAGCACGCCCAGGATGAACACCGCCAGCACCGTGCTGACGATGGATCCCTTGCCGCCCTTGAGCATCGTGCCGCCGAGCGCCGCGCCGGTGACCGCCTGCAGCTCGAGCCCTTCCGAGCCCGACGTCGGCTGGCCGGACCCGGTGCGCGCGGTGATCAGCAGGCCCGCGATCGCCGCGACGACGCCGACGAGCGCGTACACGCCGATGATGTAGCGGTTGATGTTGATGCCAGCCAGCCGCGCGGCGGTGTCGTTGCCGCCGATGGCGTAGATGTTGCGGCCGATGTCGGTGTACTTCAGCAGGAAGTGCAGGATCGCCGCGACGATCAGGAACACCCAGACCAGCGTCGGCAGCCCGAGGACGGTGCCCTTGGCCAGGAAGATGAACAGGTCGTCGGCGCCGGTGTAGCCCTGCGCCTTGCCGTCCGAGACGACCTGCGCGACACCCTTGTACGTCGCCAGCGTCGCCAGCGTCGCGACCACCGGGTTGACCCGGCCGAAGATGATGATGCAGCCGTTGATCAGTCCACAAAGGAGCCCGACGCCGACGGCCGCGAGCAGCCCGAGGCCGGAGCTGCCGGTGGCCTGGAACGCCATCGCCGAGATCACCGACGCGAGCCCGGCCATCGAGCCGACCGAGATGTCCAGCGCGCCCAGGATGATCACCAGGGTCTGCACCAGTGCGAGCAGGCCCACGATGGTCACCGCGCTGCCGATCAGCAGCAGGTTCGCGGTGCGGAAGAAGTTGGCGTTCAGGCTGCTCATCAGGATCAGCAGCACGATCAGGGTGATGATCAGGCTGCTGTTCTGCACCCCGATCCCGGCGAGCACCTTGCGGACCGGCGAGACGCGCTCCGGTTCGGGCGCCGCGGGGGTGGGGTTCTTGGTCTCGGCGGGCGTGCTCACGCGCCTACCTCCTGTGCTTCTTCGGCGATGGTTTCGGGAATGGCGAGGGTCAGGACGCGTTCCTCGGTGGCGTCCGCACGGCTGACCTCGCCCGCGACATGGCCGGCGCGCATCACCACGATGCGGTCGGCGAGGCCGAGGACCTCGGGCAGGTCGGAGGAGATCACCAGCAGGGCGATCCCTTCGGCGGCCAGTCCGTCGATGATGCGGTAGATCTCGGCCTTGGCGCCGACGTCGACCCCGCGGGTGGGTTCGTCGAGGATCAGCAGCTTGGGGCGCCGGGCCAGCCAGCGCGCGAGGACGGCCTTCTGCTGGTTGCCGCCGGAAAGCTTGCGGATCTCCTGCTCCATCGACGGTGTTCGCACGCTCAGCTCGCGCAGGTACTCGCCGACGAGCTCGCGCTCCTTCGCCCGCCGCACCACCCGGAACCGGCGCAGCCGGTCGAGCACGGCGATGGACACGTTGTCGCGCACCGAACGCTGCATCAGCAGGGCGTCGGTCTTGCGCTCCTCCGGTGCGAACCCGATGCCCGCCTTGACGGCGTCGCCGGGAGTCCTCGCGCGCAAGGGTTTTCCGTCCAGTTCGACGGTTCCCGAGCGGACCGGGAGGTCGCCGACGATGGCATGCGCCAGCTCGGACCGGCCCGCGCCGACCAGCCCGGCGAGGCAGACGACCTCACCGGCGCGGACCTGGAACGAGATGCCGGAGACGTCGTCGGTGGTGACGTTGTCGAGGCTCAGCATGACGCGCCCCGGCTCCTGGGTGCCGCTGCGGCGTTCCAGCTGCGAGAGGTCACGGCCGATCATCATGCGCACCAGCTGGTTTTCGTCGGTTTCCGCGGCTTTCTGGACACCGATCAGCCTGCCGTCGCGCAACACCGCGACCCGGTCGGCGAGCTGGAAGATCTCCTTCATCCGGTGCGAGACGTAGACGACGGCGACACCGCTGTCGCGCAGGCGGCGGATCAGCCGGAACAACGCGTCCACCTCGTGCTCCGAGAGTGAGGACGTGGGCTCGTCGAAGGCGATGACCTTCGGCGGCGTCGCGGCGGTGAGCACCCGCAGGATTTCGACGAGCTGTCGTTGCGCGGGGGAGAGTTTGCTGCCGAGGGTGGCGGGGTTCAGCACGCCCCCGAAGCCGTATTCGGCCAGCGCGTCGCGGGTCGCCTGGTGCAGCGTGCGGCGGCTGAAGACGCGGGCGCGGGCGGGGAGTTCGCCGACGAAGACGTTCTCCGCCACGGAAACGTGCGGGATGATCTCGGGTTCCTGGTAGATCACCCGGACACCGGCGGCCATCGCGGCGCGCGGGGTGTCGAAGGTGACCGGTTCGCCGTCGATCTTCAGCACGCCGTCGTCGGGGCCGTGGTCGCCGGACAGGACTCGCAGCAGGGTTGACTTGCCCGCGCCGTTCTCGCCCATGAGAGCGAGGATCTCGCCGGGCCGGAACTCGAGCGAGACGCCGTCGAGGGCGGTGACGCCGGAGAACCGCTTGCTGATGCCTTCGACGGTCAGCGCCGCCGCGGGAGGAGTGGCCATGTCACCTTCTCGGTGGAGAGCAAGGGCGACTCGTCGACGAGTTGTGGTCTCTCAACGACTGAGAGGCCACGACTCGTCGACGAGTCGCGCAAGACGGGATCAGGTGCAGGTGACGCCGGCCTGCTTGAAGTTGTCCTTGTTGACGATCTGCGTCTTCGCGATCGTCTCCGCGGGCAGTGCCTTGCCGTTCTTGACCTGGTCCACCAGCAGCTGGATCGCCGTGCGGCCGACCTCGGCGCCGGAGATGTACAGCGCCGACTTGTTGCCGGTGTCCTTGCCCGCGGCCCAGTCCTTGCAGGTCAGGTACGCGCCGAGGCCGACGCCGATGATGTCGCCGCCGCTGACGCCCGAGTTGGCCAGCGCGGTGACGGCGCCGGTCTCGTTCTCGTCGTTGCAGCCCCAGACGACCCAGTGCTTGACGCCGGGGTTCGAACTGATCACCGCGCCGGTGCGGTTCTGCGCGTCGACCGGCGAGTTGTCCGTGCCGACCTCGATCATCGGGATGGACGCGCCCGCGTCGGCGTCGAAGGCGGCCTTCGAGGCCTTGACGCGGTCGGTGCAGACGGTCAGGTCCTGCTTGTAGGCGCTGATGATCTTGGTGTCGGCGGCGGTCCAGCCCGCCTTCTTGAACAGCTGCGCCGCTTCCTTGCCGACCGAGGTGCCCATCTGGGTGCCGTTGAAGCCGACGAACGGCGACGCCTTGCCCGTGCCGTCCTTGATCACGTCGTCCGAGGCGATGATCGGGATGCCCGAGCTCTTGGCCTTGTCGAGCACCTGCGGGCCGATCGCCTGGTCGGGCACGACGATGGCGATGCCGTTCGCGCCCTGCGCCACGGCGGCGTCGAGTTCGGTGATCGCCTTGTTGGCGTCCTGGCCGAGGTTGACCACCTTGAGGTCGACGCCGAGCTCCTGCGCCTTCTCCTTCGCGCCCTGGGCCTGCTCGACGAAGTACTGCTGGTCACCCTGCTTCTGCAGGTAGTAGAGGGTGATCTTGCCGCTGTTCGGTGCGGCCTGGGTGGCGGGCGCGGTGTCCTTACCCGACGAGCAGCCAGCCAACACGGCACCAGCAATCAAACAACAACCAACAGCGCGCCAGGCACGGAGCCTGTGCGGGTATGTGGACATCGAGTGCTCCCATGAGGGCCGAGGATGAGTGTTGCGGGCGCGTGTACGCCACGTTTCTGAATTCCAACGGAGAACTCGTATTACAAGACACTCGTCTGGGTGACGTCAAGGTGGCCCAGCCCGGCCGTTAGCAGGGCGACGCCTACTTTGGGTGACAATAGGTCACGTTCGGCGCAGGCATTTATCGTATTTATCCCACGTGAGCTGCGAACTGACAGGACTTGTCCGCTTGATGGGGTAGTCCGTAGTTGGTGCTTTCGCCCGATGGTTCTTGTTGACTTAAGTTGACTTGACCGCGTCGCGCGGCGTGCGCAGCTGGCCGTGCACCACGTCGGGGCCTGCGCTCAGAAGCCGGTGGCGCTCGGCAGCAGCGCCGGGCAGCCGCCGGTCACGTAGTTCGTGTCGTACTCGAAGTGCCACTTCTCGTTCTGGTACCGGCGGCACCACCCCAGCGCGCGCCCGTTCGTCTCGACCCAGGCCGCGGAGGCGAGCGGCTGCACGTCCACCGCGATCCCCTTGACGTGCATCGATTGGTCCGGCGAAAGGACGTAGCGCGAGGCCTGGTCCTTGCTCCCGAAGCGCTTCACCGCGCTGTCGAACTCCCGCTGCTGCTGCCCGCGGCTCCGCTTGCTGTCCTCTACGCACAACCTGACGCCCTGCTTCCCGGCCGCCTCGCGCAGCCGGGTGAAGCCCGCCAGCACGTCTTGGCGCAGGCCTTCGGGCTTTTCGTCGACGTACCGCTTGTCCAGCGGGCAGACCGGGCCGGTCTCTTCGCCAGGGACCTCGTCCACCACCGCCGCCGCCTGCCCGGGGACCGGCTCGTGGATGAGCGTCAGGCGGCCGGTCGCGCCCAGTCCGGCGAGGACGGCTATCGCGAGGGTCAGTGTCAGCAGCACACCGATCACCGTGCGTCTGTTTCCGGAGGCGATCATGGTGGGCACCGGACCGAAGCTACCCACGGAGACCTGGCCACCCCACTATTGGTGATCTCGGTCACGGTGGCGGGAAGTCGTCGGGCCGGGGAGGCTTCTCAGGAGGTGACGTCGCGGGCGAAGGTGATGAAGACGCGGTAGACCTCGTCGCGGTCCAGCTCGTTGAGCAGGTTGTGTCGATCCTGGGGGAAGATCACCGCGCGGGCGTCCGGCAGCCGCGCGGCGGCGGTGTGCGCGCCCGACACCGGGCCAGGTCGTCCTCCTCGCCGTGGAGCAGTAGGACCGGCACGTCGAGCGTCCCGGCTTCGACGACCGCACCGAGCCGGGCGCGTCCCTCGGCCAGCGCCCGCAACGTCTCCCGCCGGATCCCGCCTTGCCAGGTCAGCGGGTCTTCGCGGATCTGCTGGGCGTACGCGGTGTGGCGGGTCATCTCGCCGGGGTCCTTGCGCAGGGCCATCAGGTCCATCCCGCTGTCGATCAAGGCCTGCAGGCTGGCTTCGACCGCCGGCACCGGCACCAGCGACGACGCGCAGAGCACGACCCCGGCCGGATGCACGCCCGTGGGCCGCAGGCGTTCCGCGGCGAGCAGGGCCGCGACGGCCGAGCCCAGCGAGTGCCCGGCGAGCACCAGCGGCAGGCCGGGATGCGCCGCGACGGCGAGGTCCAGCAGCGTGGCCGCGTCGGCGAGCAGGTCGTCGACGCTCTCGATCAGCACCCGGGTGCCCTCGCTGCGGCCGTGCCCGAGCTGGTCGGGCGCCCAGACGGCGAACCCGGCGCCGGTCAGCGCCTCGAACAGCGGGTCGTAGGAGCCGATGTGCTCGCCGAGCCCGTGGAAGAACAGCACCAGCCCACGGGGTTCCGCCGGGGCCCACTGTCCATAGTGGATCTTCCCGGTGCTGCCCGCGAACTCACCCATGCGCCTTCTCCATCCCTCGCTCGAGATCGGCGAGCAGGTCGCCGATGCCTTCCAGCCCGGCCGAAAGCCGGATGAGCCCCGGCGTCACGCCGCCCGCCCGCTGCTGGGTCTCGTCCAGCTGCGCGTGGGTGGTCGACGCCGGATGGATCACCAGGCTGCGCACGTCGCCGATGTTCGCCAGGTGGCTGAACAGGCTCAGCGAGTCCACGAACCGTTTCCCCGCTTCGAGCCCGCCGGTGAGCTCGAACGCGAGCACCGCGCCGGGGCCGTCGGGCAGGTACCGCAGGGCCGCCTCGTGCCACCGGTCGCCGGGCAGGCCCGGGTAGTGCACGCGCTCGACGAGCGGCTGCGCCCACAGCCATTCCGCGATGGCCCTGGCGTTGGCCACGTGGCGCGTCATGCGGAGCGAAAGCGTCTCGATTCCTTGCAGCAGAAGGAAACTCGTGAACGGCGACACCGCGGGCCCGAGGTCGCGGACCAGCTTCGTGCGCAGCCGCAACAGGTAGGCCAGCGAGCCGAACCGCTCGCCGAAGACGAGCCCTTGGTAGCTCGGATCCGGTTGGTTGAGCTGCGGCCAGCGCTCCGGCGACGCCTGGAAGTCGAACTTCCCGCCGTCGACGACGACGCCGCCGATCCCGGTGCCGTGCCCGGACAGGAACTTCGTCGTCGAGTGGACGACGAGGTCGGCGCCGTGGTCGAGCGGGCGGGTCAGGAACGGGGTGGGCACGGTGTTGTCGACGATCAGCGGCACCCCGGCCTCGTGCGCGATGCCCGCGACCAGTTCGACGTCGAGCACCGCCCCGCTCGGGTTGCTCACGCTCTCGCCGTACAGCGCCTTCGTGTTCGGCCGCAGTGCCGCGCGCCAGGCCGCCGGGTCGTCCGCGTCGGTCACGAAGTCGACGGTGATCCCGAAGTCCGCCAGCGTGTACGCGAACAGGTTGAAAGTGCCGCCGTACAACGCGGCGGCGGACACCACGTGGTCCCCGGCGCGCGCGAGGTTGAGCACGGCCAGCGCGGACGCCGCCTGCCCGCTGGCCACGGCCACCGCGCCGATCCCGTTCTCGAGGTCGGCAAGGCGCTCCTCGACCACGGCCGTGGTCGGGTTCGACAGGCGGGTGTAGGCGTGGGTTTCCAGGTCCCGCAAGGCGAACGAGTCCGCGGCTTGCCCGGCGTCGGCGAAGACGAACGAGCTGGTCGCGTAGATCGGCGTCGCCCTCGCGCCGGTCGCCGGGTCGGGGCTCGCGCCCGCGTGGATCTGGCGGGTTTCGAAGGACCAGCGCGTCACGCGCGCTCCGCGAGGACGTCGGCCCACCAGCGCTCCGCCACGTCCGGATGCGACCGCAGCCAGCCGACCAGCGCGTTCTCCCCGTAGGAGGCGTGCAGCGGGTTGTCCTTCTCCTGGCTGACGCCGCGAGTCTTCGCGGCGAGCTCCGGCGGGAGCTGCAGCGGCTCGACCACGGCGTCGAGGCGCGGGGCGAGGAAGAACGGGACGGAGAGCCGGTCGACGCCGTGGGGCGGGCTGACCACGCGGTGCCGGGTCGCCCTCAGGTAGCCCCCGGTGGCGATCTCCAGCATCTCGCCGATGTTGAACACGAAGCTGCCTGGCACGGGTTTCGCGTCGATCCAGGTCCCGTCCTCGGTGTGGACCTGCAGCCCGCCGACGTCGTCCTGCTGCAGCAGTGCGAGGTAGCCGTAGTCCTTGTGCGAGCCGACGCCCTGCTCGGAGTCTTCGGTCCGCCGCCCGGGATAGCGGACGATCTTGATGTTGGTGGTCGCCTCTTCGTCGAACCAGGTGTCGAAGTAGCCCTCGTCGTTGCCGAGCGCGGCGGCCAGCGCGCGCAGCACCTCGCGGCTGACGCGCAGGGCCTCCGCCTGCCAGGCCAGCGTCGTCTCCCGCAGCTCCGGCAACGCGGGCGGCCATTGGTTCGGCCCGATCAGGCGCTGCCAGGGCGGGCCGCCGGGCACGGGCTCGCGCTCCGGGCCGACGTCGATCTGCTCACGCCAGTCCGGGGTGCCGCCGGTGTGCTCGGTGCCGACGCGCGTGTACCCGCGGAAGTGCGGCGAGTTGAGGTTTTCGATGGCGAGCCGGTCTTCGATCGGCAGGGCGAAGAACCGCCGTGCGACGCCGAAGATGCCGTCCATCAGCTCACCGGGCACCCCGTGGCCGACGACGTAGAAGAAGCCGACGTCGTGGGCGGCGTGCCGGAGCTCATCGAGGAACGCGGTTCGATCGGGACCGCGGAACCGCGAGATGTCGATCAGGGGAAGCGTCGTCTCAGCCATTGCTTCGAGTTTAGGTCGGCGCGGGCCGTCGTGGGGGAGTCCCACCCTGCGGGCGCCATGGTGGAGGATGGGCGCGATTCGAGCGTGAAGGGACCGATATGAGGCTTTCCTCCCGTCTTCGGCGGGCCGGTGCCCTGCTGGGTGGCGCGCTGCTGCTGGCCGCGTGCAGCGGGGATCCCGCGCCCGCTCCCGGCGCGGCTCCGGCCGCCACCTCGGCCGGGCCGTCGAGCGAGGCCGCGCCCGACGGGTCGTTCACCGTGGCCGCGACCGGTGACGTGCTGATCCACCCGGCGCTGACGGACCAGGCCAAGGCGGACGCCCACGGCGACGGGTTCGACTACCGGCCGCTGCTGGCCGGGGTGAAGCCGCTGATTTCCGGCGCCGACCTGGGGATCTGCCATCTCGAAACCCCGCTCGCCGCCGAGGGCGGCCCGTACAGCGGGTACCCGTCGTTCAGCGCGCCGCCGGAGATCGCGGACGCCATCAAGGACACGGGCTACGACACCTGCTCGACGGCCTCCAATCACACGCTCGACCAGGGTGAAGCCGGGATCAAGCGGACTCTGGACAAGCTCGACGAGGACGGGATCAAGCACACCGGCTCCGCGCGTTCGGCCAAGGACGCGGCGACGCCGCTGATCCTGGACGTCAAGGGCGTCAAGGTCGCGCAGATCTCGTCCGCGTTCGGCTTCAACGGGATCAAGGTCCCGGCCGGGAAACCGTGGCTGGCCAACGAGATCGACGCCGCCGACGTGATCGCGGCGGCGAAGGCCGCGCGCAAGGCGGGCGCCCAGGTCGTCATCGCCAGCCTGCACTGGGGCATCGAGTACCAGCACGACGTGACCGCCGAGCAGCGTCAGCTGGCGACGAAACTGCTGGCCGACGACTCCATCGACCTGATCATCGGCCACCACGCGCACGTGGTGCAGCCGATCGAGCAGATCAACGGCAAGTGGGTCGCCTACGGCATGGGCAACGAGGTCGCCCGCCATTCCGAGCCGAAGGGCGACACCGAGGAAGGCATCGCCACCCGCTTCCGCTTCGTCCGCGACGGCGACCGCTGGAAGGTCGACAAGGCCGAGTACATCCCGACCCTCATCGACCTCGGCCCCCCGATCCGCCTGCTCGACCTGAGCACGGCCCCCACGACCCAGCGCGCCACGCAAGCACTCGCGAACACCGACAAGGTCGTCCTCAGCGAAGGCGCCGCAGACCACGGCCTCACCCGCCCCGGCCGCTGACCTCGGTGTCCCGTGTACTAACCGCCGCCACCCGTGATCAGAATGCCGCCACCCGTGATCACAGTGCCGCCACGCGTGATTGAAGTGCCGCCACGCGTGATCGAACGGACGACACGCTGATGGCAGTCCCGTCACGCGTGACGGCAGTCCCGTCACGGGTGACGGCAGTTCGCGCACGGGAGACGGCCAACACGGCACAGCGGAATGGCCAACATGCCCGGGGCACGGGCGTGTTGGCCACTCCCGGCGCCGTGTTGGCCGGTCGACGTGGGCGAATCGCGGACACGCGTACGCAGACCGCGGACGCGGGGGTGTGGGGCTCGGGCACGGGGGTGTGGGACTCGCCGGACGTGTCGGCGAGTTCCACGCTCACGGGCGCGAGTCCTGCATTCACGGGCCCGAGTTCCACGCTCGGGGGCCTGAGTTGGTCAGTGGGTGCGGCGGGTGGCGAAGCGGGCCAGCTCGGCGAGTTCGGCGCCAGGGCGGGGGGCCGGGTTCATCACCGCCAGCTGGTGCAGGGCGTGGGAGAGCAGGCCGTCGGCCTGGGCCTGGCTCCACCCTCGGCCGCCGGACCGGTCGACCAGTTCGGCCGCGCGAACCAGCTGGGCCGGGGTCAGCTGGTTCTCCTGCGTGTAGAGCACGGCCAGCTCCCGTCCCGCGTCGGTGTCCGAGTTGAGCGCGGCCACCACCGGCAGTGACTTCTTCCGGTTCTGCAGGTCCGAATACACCGGCTTCCCGGTGCGCGCCGGATCGCCCCAGATCCCCAGCAGGTCGTCGACGTGCTGGAACGCCAGCCCCAGCGCGCGGCCGAACTCGCCGAGCCGCTCGACGCGCGTCGCGTCACCGCCGCCGGCGAGCGCGCCGAGCGTGCACGACGCGCCGAGCAGCGCGCCCGTCTTGCCCTCGGCCATCCGCACGCACTCCGCCGGGACGACGTCGGCCCGGCTCTCGAACTCCATGTCCTCGCTCTGCCCGACGATCAGGCCCAGCACCGCCGCGCTGAGCGTGCGCGCGCCGAGCCTCGCCTCCGGGTGCGCGCCCGCCGCGAGCACGTCGTAGGCGAGGGTGACCATGGCGTCCCCGGCGAGGATCGCCGCGCCGGTGCCGAACACGCTCCACGCCGTCGGCCGGTGGCGCCGGGTGACGTCCCCGTCCATGACGTCGTCGTGCAGCAGCGAGAAGTTGTGCACCAGCTCGACCGCCGCCGCGGCGGGCACGGCGACGACCGGATCCGCGCCCACCGCCTCGGCGGCCAGCAGCACGAGAGCCGGGCGAAGCGCTTTCCCGCCGTCCGCGCCCGATTCGTCGCCCCGCTCGTCCCACCACCCGAAGTGGTAGCCGCTGATCAGCCGCATCGATCCCGGGAGGCGGTCGACCGCCTCCCGCAGCGCCGGTTCCACCGCGTCCCGGCTCCAGCCCAAGACGTCGGCCGCGGTCCTGGCTCCGGTGCGGGTGTCCATGGTCGTCACTGTTTTTCCTTTCACGGCCAGTGATTCAGCGTCCGGTCTCGACGTCTTCCAGCACGCCGAGCGCGTCCGGGACGAGGACGGCCGCCGAGTAGTAGGCACTGACCAGGTACGAGGTGACGGCCTGGTCGTTGATGCCCATGAACCGCACGTTGAGGCTTGGCTCGACCTCGTCGGGCAGGCCTGTCTGATGCAGCCCGACGACGCCGTTGTCGTCCATGCCGGTGCGCATCGCCAGAATCGAGCTCTGGCCGCTCTCGCTCACCGGGATCTTGTCGCTGGGCAGGATCGGCACCCCGCGCCACGCGGTCACCCGATGCCCGTCGACCACGGCGTCGCCGGGGTAGAGCCCGCGCTTGTTGCACTCGCGGCCGAACGCGGCGATCGCGGCCGGGTGGGCCAGGAAGAACCGCGTCTTGCGCCGCCGGGACACCAGCTCGTCGAGGTCGTCCGGAGTCGGCGGCCCGGACCGGGTCGGGATCCGCTGCTTGAGGTCGGCGTTGTGCAGCAGGCCGAACTCGAGGTTGTTGACCAGCTCGTACTCCTGGCGCTCCCGCAACGCGTGGATCGTCAGGCGCAGCTGCTGCTGCAGCTGGTTCATCGGGTTGTTGTTGAGGTCGGTGACGCGGGTGTGCGTCCGCAGGATGGTCTGGGCGACGCTCAGTTCGTACTCGCGCGGTGAGCCCTCGTAGTCGACGAACGTGCCGGGCAGCTCGGGTTCCCCGTCGTGGCCCGCGGCGAGCTCGATGCTCGCCTCACCGTTCTTGTTCTGCGCCTTCTTCGGGTCGGCCAGAATCGCCTGGACGTGCTCACGCATCGGGTCGGCCGATTCGTTCATCCGGCCCAGCGCGTCCGAGGGCAGGACCAGCACGGTGCAGCGGGTGAGCGCCTTCGCGGTGAACGTCCAGGTGCCGGTCGTCCCGGCGAGCGCCTCGCCGCCGAAGTGGTCGCCGTCGCTCAGGGTGCCGAGCACGGAGTCGTCGCCGTACTCACCGGCGCCGAGTTTGCTCACCTTGCCGTGCGCGAGCAGCACGACCTGGTCGACCGGCCCGCCGCGGGTGACGACCGCCTCGCCGATCGCGATCTCGCGCTGTTCGAACCGGTCGGCGAGCGTGGCCAGGAGTTCGTCGTCCTCGAAACCGCGCAGCAGGGCCAATTCCCCGAGTTCGGCCGGGATGACGCGGACGGTGGCGCCGGTGCTGACGAAGCTGACGCGCCCGTCGCCGACGGTGTAGGTCAGGCGCCGGTTGACCCGGAACGCCCCGCCCTTGGTCTCGGTCCAGGGCAGCTGGGAGAGCAGCCAGCGCGGGGTGATGCCCCGCATCTGCGGCTCGGACTTGGTGGTGGTCGCGAGCTGGCGGGCCGCGGCGGTGCCGAGGCTGAGCTGTCTCGGCTCGACGGACGGCTCTTCGGTCAGTGTCATTTCAGGTCAGCCTTCCCGGCCGAGTTCCGCGTTTTCGAGGATCCCCAGCGCGTCCGGCACGAGCACGGCGGCGGAGTAGTAGGCGCTGACCAGGTAGGAGATGATCGCCTGGTCGCTGATGCCCATGAAGCGTACGTTCAGTCCCGGCTGGTACTCGTCGGGCAGGCCGGTCTGGTGCAGCCCGACGACGCCCTGGTTCTGCTCGCCGGTGCGCATCAGCAGCACCGAGCTGGTGCGGGTCTCGGTGACCGGGATCTTGTTGGACGGCAGGATCGGCACCCCGCGCCACGCGGGCACCTGGTGGCCGTTGAGGTCGGTGCTTTCCGGGTAGAGGCCGCGCTTGCTGCACTCGCGGCCGAACGCGGCGATCGTGCGCGGGTGCGCGAGGAAGAAGCCGGCGTCCTTCCACACCAGCGAAAGCAGCTCGTCGAAGTCGTCCGGGGTGGGCGGGCCGCCGCGGGTGTGGATGCGCTGGGAGAACTCGGCGTTGTGCAGCAGGCCGAAGTCGGTGTTGTTGATCAGCTCGTGTTCCTGGCGCTCGCGCAGCGCCTCTATGGTCAGGCGCAACTGCTGCTCGACCTGGTCCATCGGCTGGTTGTAGAGGTCGGCGACGCGGCTGTGCACCCGCAGGACGGTCTGGGCGACGCTCAGTTCGTACTCGCGCGGTGAGGACTCGTAGTCCACGAAGGTGCCCGGCAGCTGGGGCTCGCCGTCGTGCCCGGAGGCGACGTCGATCTGCGCCTCGCCGTGGTCGTTGCTGGAGCGGGCCTGCCCGGCGAGGACGTCGTCGAGGTGCGCGCGCAGTTCCTCGGACCGCTCCAGGACGTCCTCGAACGTCCGGCGTGACAGCGTCAGCACCGTGCCCGAGGTGATGGCCTTGGCGGTGAACTCCCAGATGGCGTCGGCGCTGGTGAGCACTTGCTCACCGAAGTAGTCGCCGTCGGCCAGCGTGCCGAGCACGGTCTGGTCGCCGTACTCGCCGGTGCCGATCTTGTTGATCTTGCCGTGCGCGATCAGCACCACCTGGTCGGCCTGGCTGCCGAACTCGACGATCGCGTCGCCGGGCTCGACCTCCCGCTGGACGAACCGGCCGGCGAGCTCGATGAGCACTTCCTCGTCGTCGAAGCCGCGCAGCGGCGCCAGTTCGCCGAGCTCCGGCGGGATCACGCGGACCTCCGCGCCGGTCGAGGTGAAGGTGACCCGGCCGTCGCCGACGGAGTAGCTCAACCGGCGGTTGACCCGGTACGCGCCACCGTTGACCTGCACCCAGGGGATCAGCTTCAGCAGCCAGCGGGTGGAGATGCCCTGCATCTGCGGGACGGACTTCGTCGTCGTCGCGAGGGTGCGTGCGGCGGCCCGGCCGAGGCTCAGCCGGGGATTCTCCGAGGAGGAGGCCGCAGAGTCCACTGAGTCCGTGACAGTCACAGCGAGAACCACCAATCATCAAGTTTGAGGCTTCGAGTTGAGGGCAGCACGAAAAAAACAAATCGTTTTATGGACATTATTCCGCTAATCCGGCGACTTGCGGCGCGGGTGAAATCAACATAGCAAGCGTGCTAGGTCACACAAGCACACGATCGGGTAACGGCACATGATCACCTGTTTGCCAGTGCCGGATACGGACATTCTCCTTGTTCTGGTTCGGCCGTCCCAGTTACCGCTTATGAGGACAAGATCATTTTCCGGTGACATGCAGTGACGGGGCTGCACGCTGTCGGGAAAATCGCTGAGCTAAAGGGGTAATCGCCCAGGTTGGCGCGCGGTTCTTCGGCCCTCGCCGGACTCGGGGATTGGGCCGAACCGGCGACATTAGCCCGCCGACGAATACCGCTCGGATGAATTGCTGTGGACCGGGTTGTAGAAGGACGTGAGCATCGCTAGCTTGAGCGGATCGTCCGGCGGAGTGAATTCGCCGAATGGGCGGAGCAGGTGGACGTCAGTGGAAGGAAACGCATGAACATCTACCTGACCGGTTTGCTGTGGGTCGCCGGGGCCGCGGCCGGCGGGGGAGTGATCGGATACCTGGTCCGCCGCTTCGGCTGGGACGAGGGCCGCCGGGACAACAACGACGCGGCCGGGCAGGTGTTCACCATCGTGGGCGGGCTGCACGCGGTGCTCGTCGCGTTCGTGCTCATTTCGCTGTTCGACACGGTCAGTGGCGCGCGCCAGCAGGCCCAGCAGGAGGCCGACAGCCTGGTCGCCGCGTCGTGGGCCGCCGATTCGCTGCCGGGGGACGCCAAGGACCAGGTGCACCGGCTCGCCGCCGCCTACGCCGACACCGTGCAGCGGATCGAGTGGCCGCGGATGATCGACGGCGGCCCGATCCCGAACACCGGCTGGAACCAGCTCTCCCAGCTCCGGATGGCGGTGGCCGCGGCCGACGTCGGCGACGACACCTGGATGAACGACCGCAAGGCCGAGGCCAGCAACCAGCTGTGGCAGGTCTACCAGGCGCGCCAGTCGCGGCTGACCACCGCGGGGACCAGCGGGGTCGGCGGGGTCGTGTGGTTCGCGCTGGTCTTCGGCACGCTCATCTCGGTGCTGCTGCCCAACCTGTTCGGCGGCACGCGCCTCGCCGCGCACATAGTCATCGTCTCGACGCTGGCCGGCACCATCACGCTGTTGCTGTTCGCGATCTATCAGCTGCAGAACCCGTTCAGCGGGGGTGCGAGGATCCCGCCGGACTCGTTCACCTCGGCGCTGGAAAGGCTGGTGTGACCAGGCGTAGCCGTCTGCTGCCCCTCGCCGTCGCGGGGGCGGTCACCGCCGTGGCCGGGCTGATCGCGGCCGCCGCCTCGCTCGGCCACGTCCGGGTGGCCGGGCCGCGGGCGGTGGACGGCGACTGCGCGATCCTCCAGGTGGAGAACCAGCGGCCAGGGGAGCCCTCGACGCTGCGGCGGATCGAGCTGCCATCCGGACGGTCCGAGCTGGCTGGCGTGGCTGGCTACTGGATCAGCGCGACGGCCTACGCGCCCGGCCAGGACCTCGTCTACGGCATCGCCGACGGCGACCGGTCCGGCCGCTTCCGTGGCGGGGCACACGCGGTGACCATCGACCCGGCGAGCGCCGAGGTCCGTGACCTGGGCCCGGTCCGGCTCGCCGGTTCGCGGCGGCCCACGTGGAGCGTGGTCACCGGCGCCACCGCGGCGGCGATGGCCGGGAACTCCTGGTACCTGCGCAAGGAAAGCAATCTGTACACAGTGGATACCGACCCGGCGAGCGAGACGTACCTGCGGGTGCTGAAGCGGACGCCTCTACGGCCGGTGTCGCTCGCGATCGGGATCGACGACTTCGCCTACGATCCGGCCGACGGCCTCCTCTACGGCGTGTCGACCTCGTCGCGCGGCGGCGGCTCGGTGGTCACCGTCGACCCGGCGACCGGGCAGGTCCAGGTCGTGCCGGGGCTGCGATTCCCCCGCGCCGACGCCTATGGCGCCGTCGTGCTCGGCCCGGACGGCGCGCTGTACGCGACCGCGAACCGGATCGGGCGGCGCAGCGTCACCTACCGCCTGCCCCGCGACGGCTCGGCGGAGCCCGCCGAGATCGCTTCCGGCGCACCGTTGGTCAGCTCCGGCGCAGCCGGGTGCCTGAACACCCCGGCCCCGCCGACCCCGATTCCGACGCCCAAGCCGACCCCGAGTCCCACACCGACGCCGACACCCACCCCTACACCCTCGGGTCCCACACCGACCCCCACACCCAGCCCGACGCCGACCCCGACCAGCACGCCCCCCGAGCCGCCACCCGAGGAGCCGCCGCCGTCCGAGCCCCTGCCGATCGTGCGGCCCACGCCCGAGCCGAGCGACGCCCCGCCGCCGCCCCCGGACCCCACCCCGGCACCCCCGCCGAGCACGGCGAAGATGGCGGTCCAGCCGCAGCCCGTGGTGGCAGCGCCGACGAAACCGGCCCACCGCACCGCGGTGAAACGG